>JAHQWY010000245.1 GCA_029856445.1 Promethearchaeia archaeon | reverse complement strand
TATTTATGAAGTATATATAAAAAAAGAAAATGAGGAAAGGTTGGTCCCTTCTAACCTAAAAATCCAAAAAGATATTAGTATTCGAGCCTCTTAATTATCTTATAAGTTTTGAACTCTCGAACAGGTTCATTATTTTCATCCATTTTTTCAATAGGCACACGAACATAGTTCTTATCATCGAGTTCTTCAACCTTTACTTCTTTATATTTTATCATTTCGTTCGCTCTTTTTAATTCTTTTATTAAGAAATCTCGAACCGCACATCGGATAAGCTCAGACCGTGAAGGATATAATCCATCCTCCCCTATCAATCTCTCAATACTCTCGAGATAAGTTTCAGGTATATTAACAGTAACAATTTTCATATAATTTCTCCTCATTCAAAATCGAAAATCGGCGTATTGACTAATCCCTTTTATAAATCAATCGCCTTAAACCACTTTTTTTTTAATATAATTATAGATGATAAGATAGTATATAAACATTTTTTTTTATCGCATTAACATATTTAAAGCAATACTAATTTGTCATGTTTTTCCAATTCCAAAATGTATATTAATATGTTAATTTTTAAAACAGTGCTATACCCCTCAATTTTAAGGGTGTTTTTAAGACTTAAATAGTGTATAAAAAATTTTTAATTTAATGCAAAGATTTTTTGAATCATTTCAATTGAAATTTGTATTTGAATAAAAATTTTTTATTTATTTAAATAATCATAAATATTTTCTTAATTCTTATAGACATTTAGTTAAACAAAATTAAAAATTATTATCATATGATCTTTGTCAATAAAATAGTTATGGTCGGAAAAATATTAAATATGAATCTAATCTTGAAATAATTATGAAAAAGAAAGCTTTAATTATCCTTCTAATTATTGTAGTGATTATAGGAATTTCGGGATTCTTTCTCATCCCCAGAATTCTCGAAGATAATTTGTTTGGGGATGATTTTTTTGATCCAGGTACAAGATATAACTGGGATCGTTTAGATTATATGGATGTTATTTTTGAGAATGAATCTGATATATACACAGTAAATGGTGCTTGGTCTTCAACAAAAAGTTGTCCATGGGTAATGGCCCACCTGGGTTTTGATTTTGCTTTAAACAACAACTCAAAAGTCCAGGCTGCTGCCCCAGGTCAAGTTACTCATATTCGGCTAATGGATTGGGGGAGTGAAACTGAAAATAGATATATGATAGGTGTGGAAATCAGATTCAATAATAGTGTTTATGTCAATTATGGATTTGAGCCCTGGACTACAAATCTTACTGATCACGAGCATCAGCAAAGATTAATTAATGTGAGTGTGGGAGATTGGGTTGAGATTGGTCAAGAAATAGGTAGATTCTTAAAAATAGGCGATGGCGCTCATATTCACTTTGATGTTATAGAAGATGGTGTAAGAACTCGACTTGATCGCTATTATTCTTTAGCAGGTTATAATCGTATGATGGATTTAGTACATTTATGGCATCCTGAATGGCCCTATTTATGCTATGACGAAACTACACCTTTAGATTATGTTAATACAACTTTTAGCTCAATGTTAAACATAAATGATGTCCAAAAAGGGTATTCAAATACGACTGAATGTCCCTGGGGTTCTATTCACTTGGGATTTGACTTTTACTTTAAAGATAATAATAGAATTTATTCAGCAGCACCTGGGCTTGTAAAATCGATTAATGAAATAAATCGTGGATCTGGGAGTGATCAATACGCTATTAATATTACAGTAGAATTTAATGACGAAATTCAATGTGAATATATTTTTGAATTATGGACTAATGATGTTAATGATGTAGATACTCAAATGGCGAAAATTTTTATTACTGAAGGGGAATGGATAATGTTAGGATGGGGTATAGCTGATTTCCATCAAGCTAATATAGACTCACATTTACACTTTGCTATTAGGGAAAAAGGGGAATATCCTCCTCTCACTAATTATTTCTCTTCAGTCACATCAGATATTATGCTGAATTTAGTAAAATCATACAATTCTTCATGGAATTATTGGTGTTATACTGGTTAACCTATTCCTTTAATATTTAAAATTTTATTTTGAGTTTTTTAATACACTTCATCTAGATTTACAATATTTAGAAAACGATTTCGACCTTGCGCCATCCTCCTTCTTTCTTAATTTACGATAAAAAAAATATTCAAATAAATTTTTATATGCATTCTGTTGCTATATTTATAAATACCTATTATACAAAATTATAAAGGATATAAAGGGAAAAGACGTGTCAGAACAGAAACTTTTTCAAGTATTCCAAAATAAGCTGGAATTTGATCCTGAAGATTACTTAGTATCAGGTGAAGAACATGAACTTACAGATTTTCAGAAAAAAGTTATTGAAAATGCAACTGCGATAATGAAAGATAATATAATTGGTGATGTTAGATCATTCGGAGGAAACGTAAAGGTAAATGAGGAAAAATTTAAAGAACTTGAAAATAAAGCCAATGAAGAGTTACAAAACGAGCAATATGCAGATTTAAAGAAAGAATTGAAAAACTACCTTAAAAAATTACGAGAATTAATTGAAAAGACTTGTGTTGCAATAATACCTGTAAAAGAAATGCCTTGGGTTGATGTTATGTTTCGGACAGTACCTCGAATAGTTTTCGATAAGAAAGTAGAATTTTTGGATAATGCTATTGCATATTATGGAGAAATAAAATGCGTTATCTCACGTCCTACAATTTATGGTAAAATGAAAGGTGAAAAACCCTTATTCGCACCAATTGAGGGAACAATTGATTTAGGAGGTTATAAGCTTGATGAAAGTCATAAAGGATCTAAGTCTCAGATATATTCTTATGTCACTGCTATAATTGATTCTTTTGACTCCACTGTAACGAGAAATCATCTTGCAAAATATCATGAAGCATATCAACGACATGGAGATCCAATTTGCGATTTTTTAATGAAAGATATTGAATTAATGAATTCAATGGAAAGAATTACTTCTGGCATTGAATCAAATAGACTTTCTTCAGATATTGCAGTCTCTAGTATAGCATTGCCTCAAAACACTGATAAAACCACCTTATTAATAGTAGTTGACGAAGGAAAAGATCAAAGCCAATATTCAAGGTGTTTTGAAGCTCTTTTAAGATTTTCTGCAGAAAGCTGTAATGCACCCTCTACTGGCACACCTATTCAACAACCACAAGTACCAGGGCAATCACAAACAGCCCAAACAGGTACTGTTAGAACATCTGGTGGTCAAGAATTAAAAGTATGGACTACAGAAGATCTTGCAGCAGAGGCTCAAAAGAGAATGGAAACTCAACCAGATATACCAGAATGGACTGAAGAAGAGTTAAATAAATTTGCTGCTGAACGTGGAACCGGTTTACCTGAAGGTATGGAAGTTTGGACTGAAGAAGATTTACAAGAATTAGCTCGTAAAAGACAGGGAGGATTAGATATTCCTGAATGGGAGCCAGATAAGGATTTGAAAGATTGTGTAAAATGTGGATATGCATTAAGACCTGAATGGCGTAAATGTCCTCATTGTGGAACTCCTGCGGATGCTAAAGCTGAAATTGAGCAGGATGAGAAACCAATATCTGATGAAGACGAAGAACCAGAAGATAAAGCTGATGAGATCAAAGAAGAAATACCTTTGGAAGAACCTGAAGAAGAAAAGGAAGATTAATCAATAATTATAATTTTTCAAATTTTTAAAATTATGTATATTTATAAATAACAATAGGTTAATTGTCTTTAATAAGTTAAACCGAAAACTTTAAAAGTCTACCAGTTTGGAAGATTCCAAACTTTTTTTAACTAACTCTTATTTTCAACCTTATAGGAATTAAGAATTTCGGAAATTTAATTGCTTCATAATATCTTTTTATTTAAGGGTAAGAAAAATCTAGAGGATCTTAATATTTACTGTTATCCAAAGGAAATTATTAATGTAAACGATAAATTACTTGTTAATAATATAATTAAAGGTCATGATAAAGAAAATATAACAACTAATGAAGAATCTTTATCAACCTGTAAAATTTTGAGTCATCATAAAATTGATAGACCTGTAGCTCAATTTATTAATGATTATAATATCTACACATCTTGTATTGATGAAGACATTATTATAGGTTTAATATTTGAAGATGATGATAATCCTTATGATTACAAAGATATTTTCGAAGAATTATTATGTGAATTGCTGAATAATGGCAAGAAATATTCGTTCGATGTAGAGATGGAAGTTGATAATCTATTAATTTCAATGTTCATTGATCTTCGAAGATATGGAGATGAAGTCATAGAAAAACCACCAGAGATCGAATTTTATTACCAAAGAGAGGCTTTTTTTAAGGTATTTTTATTTGGAATTGATGAAGTTGGAAAAACCAGTTTCGTACGACGATTAAAAACTGGTGAATATAATGATAATTATTTTACCCCAACAAGGAAATTTAGTATAGATTACATTCATGCTGAAGAAAAAGGATTACTAGCTGTTTGGGATATGCCTGGACAGAGAATATTTAGATCAAAATGGCTTAAAGGGTTACAAGATTCTAATATTATTATATATATGATTGATATAGCAAATCAGAGAAGATTTGAAGAATCTAAAAAAGAATTTTGGAAAATCTTGAATAATGAGGAATTGAATGGCATCCCTTTATTGATATTGGGCAATAAAAGCGATCTAGTCAAATTATCAGATAAAAAATATGAAAACCAACTCCAAAATTTAAAGGAAGAAATTTTTGTTTATTTTAATTTTGAACAAATAAAGAAGAGGAGTTGGAAATTCATTTTTACCTCAGTGAAAACCAATTTTAACATTGAAAAAACAGTTCAAACGATCTTCGAATTGCTATAATCTTTTTAGTGTATCCGAAAATAATAAACTCTATTCTTGATAATACTGCTAAAAATTATTTAATCATTAAATTTATATATCTAGGCACTTAAATTTCTATTATAAGAAATAACATCTTGATATAGAATTATTAAAACTCTATCTATATCGAATTAAGGAAGACTTATGCCGAAAAGGTTAAAAAAAGAGTTAAATATAATGGTAGATGAGAAAGAGGGACACTTATATTTAGGAGATAAAAAGAAAGATTTGAAATTATTGATGTTACGCCCTCTTGATATAATTGAATTCTCTGAATTTGCTGGAACAAATGCTGATGATATACTTATTTGGGTTGGCAAGTCATTAGGAAAAGAGTTTATGGTAAAATTTTTCTACAATAAAGATTGGACAAACGAGACTATGGCAACCAGAAAAGAGGTCCTTTTAGGATCACTTGAAGCTTTAGAACTTATGGGATATGGACATATAACATGTAAGTTTCGAAAAAATCATATTCTATTAGAAGTAGAAGATTCACTTGCTTGTGAGGAATCTGATAACATTATGGCTAAAAATCTTTGCCTATTATATCAAGGCATCTTCAGTGGATTATTTGAAATCTTAAGAATGGATGTGGATGGAGAAGAAATAGCATGCGCTTTATTAGAAGCAGAAAAATGTACGTATAAATTTGACTTTATAGGTGGAGAATTTGAAGATAGTTTAATTGATCAAGAATCTGAACAAAATGTTTCTGAGTTTTTATCAACTCTTTAACTATTATTGAATTTCTTAATTTTTAAACCATTTATCCCCTTCTTATCAACTGTAATATTTAACATAGAATTTTTTATTCGCACCTTAAAACAACCGAAATATTTAATTTAAGTGTCTCTAAAAGTTGAAAATTATAAAAAAAATTAGCTTAGAGATTTTAT
>JAHQWY010000244.1 GCA_029856445.1 Promethearchaeia archaeon | reverse complement strand
TCGGCAATTTTACTTATGGCATTCTTGAGTGAAGTCTTCAATTTTTCTGGTACTTGAAATTTTACATATGAAATTTTAAATCATCTCCTTCAAATATACATAAAAATTAATATATTTTCATAATTCATCGATATTTGATACTGTAATTAATACAAGATTAAAAATAAAATTTGTCTTTTGGGATGAAAAAAGGGAACTTCTAATATAATAGTAACACACTTAGATATTCATTTCAATGCTTTTTTTAGTGAATATGTCTGTAATGAGTGATCTAAGCGGAGTACTATCCTTTATATCCAGAATTTGGTTTGATTTATAAAATTTCTCGAGGAGTTGCCATATAGACTTTGTTTTTTGTATTCTCTCTGAGAACTTAACAAGCTTTTGTTTTGCAAGATAGGTTTGACCCTTGAATAAATAACATATAGAATAATTTACCACAGATTCCATGAGTATTATGTAATCACCAAATCTAGCCCTATCAAGTCCTTTAGAAAAAAGTTCTTCGCTAAAGGAGTTAAAAGCAGTTAGGAAGCTGCTAACAAGGTCCTCTTCGAAAGGGAAATTCTCAGAAAACGAATTAGAAAACAAACATGTTCCATCATCAGTAATAATTAATAATAATACGGGTTCTTCATCAGCTAGCTCAGGGAGTTCTATTTTTCGTTTATTCAACATGCGGTCGATTTGTTCATTAATATCTAATACCTCAATGCGTTCAGCTAATGATTTTTTTGAATCCTTTAGTTTCTCCCATGTATTCATTTGTTCTAGCAATTGATCATGTTCAATCGAAATTTTCATTGCTAGCTGAGTAAGCCTGAACCTTTCTGCTATTTTTTGAGCTTGAATCAAAAATCTTTGAGCTTTCCTTATATCAAAATTTAATAATGAGAGTTTTGCTTGTAATAAGTGAACTTCGCTCAGGATCCAGTATGACTTCGATTTTTCTGCAATATCTAATAATTGATTGATAAACTGATTTAATTCATCTAGCACTTCAAAATCATTAGTCATACGTAGCTCAGTTAAGAGCAATTCACATAAGTTAAGTAATGTCCTTAACCTATTTTCATAGAATAAATTCTTATCTTCAAGGAGTTGCATTAAAATCTCCTCAGCTTTACCTCGATCACGAGCTCTAAGACTCGTTTTCAATAATATAGCCTTATCAAGAAGATACGTTAAATTAACGTATTTATCTTTTAATTGAATGTTCAATTGCTCCATGTTATGTAGAGAAATCTGAGCTCGTTTAAGATCACCCTTATCAATTAAAATTTGAATTAAAATATCATGATTAATAGCAAACGCCCTCAATCTTCCTAAATCATGGTTTAGTGCCATAGCTTGCTCTATACACTCTAAGGCCCGATTCAACTCTCCTCTCATTTTATATCTATTCGATAAATTGTTAAAGACGTGTGCCATCCTATATTTATTGTTAAGTTCCTTGAAAAGCTTTAAGCTTTGCTCATAAAATCTAATACTACGATCTATTTCCCCTTTCAAGCCATATATCCAAGCCATTACAAAAAGACTAGCAGCAATGTAATATTTTTTGGTACTTTCTTTAGCAAGGGCTAAACCTCGCTCAGCAAATTTTAAAGCACGATTCTGTTCACCTTTAAATTTACACAGATTATATGCTATTGTTAAAAGAGATTCGGAAATTTCATGTTTAATCCCCAATTCTTCACGTAAAGCTAAGCTTTCCTCCATGTATTGTAATGCCAAATCTGCGTCATTTGGACTTGTTCCTTTTCTGTAAAAAATAAATCCTTTTATAAAAGCTAAGGAAGCTTTTCTTTGTTTATAGGCTTTTATTAATTCATTTGGAATTGTTTTAATTAATTCTTCTCCTTGCTTAATCAAATCAAAAGCTTCATTGAATTTCTTAAACCTTACTAATGCATGTACCATCAAAAGTAAACTGTCGATTTTAAGCAAACTTGTTTCTAAGCCTTTGCTTTCTTTATATGTTTGCTCAGCGTGTTTAATAAGCTCATTGTACTTCCCTTGCCATAAAAGAATTTGACATTGAAGTAAATGACATGAGACTTTATCATGAAGAGTGATCCCATCTTTTTGCTTAAAATCATTCATGAGAGAGAAAGCCTTATCGAGTCTACCTTCATCAATTAATAGCTCTGCTCGAATAATTTCCTCTGGTATTTCTATTTTTTTCTGTTTTTGGGAACCCATCCTTTCCAAAATTATTATTATGGATTTTATTTATGACTAAATGAATAAAAACTATTTTTAAATAGCTTTGTTTTGATATAATAAATAGTTATATAATAGTATATAAATCTGATATTATTGGATAATTTCTTATTATTCACCGATATTTGATAAAGTAATTAACACAAAATCAAAAATATAATTTTCCATGTGGGTCATAAAACCTAAAAATTTTTTTACCTTGGTTCTTTTAAAAACTCAAGGTAGGTTCTTTTTTTTGAAATTTTTCTTAAATTAAAGGGAATTAACCAAAATAAAGAAAATATAAAGAAGATTAACCAGAAAGAGGAGAAATATCATAATAATACCGATTAGATGTTTTAGCTGTGGGAAATTGATTGCTCACGTATATAAACCGTATTTAGAATACATTGAGAAAGGGGAAAGTTCTGAGAAGGCTTTTAAAGAGCTCGGAATCGAAAGATGGTGCTGTAAAAGAATGATTGTTAGCCATGTTGACTTAATTGATGAATTACTTAAATTTCCTCGATTACAATAAGGAAACATTAATGTTCCTAAACTAATTTTTAAAAGTTTAAATTTAGAAGTAGAATATTAAACTCATTGTTTTCCATAATGAGTAGTCCATCTTGTTTTTCTTGCTTTTTTTTTATAATCAAGTAATGATTTTCTGCATTTGTTCGTACAAAAATTTAAAATTGTCCCGTCTCTCCTAATGAACATCACGCCCCTCCCTATAGGGATATCAAATCCACAGAAACTGCATTTTTTAACTTTAACCATGATTTTTCATCTTGTAATTTATTTATTCTTTTTCTTTCTTGAAAAGTTCTGCTTCTCCGTATTTGACAACCTTTAAATTGATTAGTGTCATATTAAAGGTTACTTCATTGCCTCTTACTGTTTTTCTTTTTTTCTCACCTTTTCTTCTTGGTTTATAACCTGTACCAAGTTTGGATACAAGAATCTTTTTCTTTACAGGGCCATGTACATCTTTTCGCATTGGAAATCCACTCGAATCACTTCCCCCCATAATTTCGAACTCATAGTTCGGAAATCCTATAAGCCCACCATTAATAGTGTCCCCGATTTTCATTCCTTCGAATCTAAACTTCTTTTCATCTATCTCAATTAGTTTAGACAAGCCTTTTCCAGGGCCTTTATTTCCACCACTTATATTTAATTTATAAACAATTTTTTCAGAAGACAAACTGCATCATAACTGAACTTAAATAAACAAGAATAACTTCAAAAATGTAGATTTTCATAAAAATTTTATGAATTTAAGGATTAGAATTATTTTCTGTATACCTATATTTTATGCAATTTATTTTAACTATAGTAACCTATACAAATTATATAGGAATTTCATGTAATACTCATTATGCAGATATTTGAAGTAATTGAACGAGTAGAATTTCCTTTCATGGAAATGAAAGAGATATTGGATGGAGTAATAGTTGGCGATATAATAAATGATACGAGTGATGGTAAGGTGTTTTTACTTGTAGATCACGATACAAAAAAAATTTGGACTTATAATGGGACCCAGAGTTCACTAAGAACTCAAATTTATGGTGGAATTCTAGCAGGAATGCTACGGCAACAATTAAAATTATTTTATAGGGTATATCCTTTAAATATGCATTCTGAAGAGGAAACAGAATTTCAAGAACTAATAAAAAAACAATTAGGTCCTGGACGAGCAAATCCAATCGAGGAAAAAGATTTCTCGAAGAAGTCAGTAGATAAATATGTAATGGATACATCGATCCAAAATCCTAATTTAAAGAAAGCAATCGATTATATTAATCAATTTCCACAACCAAAAGATTTGAATCGAAGATTTATGATAATAGGGGGTCAAATTTTTGCGGACGAAGAAGTAACAGAAGCGTTTTTGAAAGAAGAAATAAAATCGATAAAATCTGTAAAATTAGGACAGTTAAATAATGGATTTACTCTTTTTAAAGACCAAAACTACTCAACCAGATTGATTATTAAAGATAGAAAAATTCAAGGAATAGAATTATATATAAAAAAAGAAGATAAGACTAGTCCATTGGAGTTAAAAGTTCCCTTAATTCATGAAGAGAAGTTAAACAAACCAGGATCTATTGAAGATTTAATCAAAGCTTTTAAAATTCTAGATCAAATTCCTGAAGAAAATATTGATTTGGAGTCAACTAAGAAAGAGGAAAACTCAACTAAAGATGATTCTATTAATCAATCCTAAAACCTCAAAATCAACTGAAGTTCAAAGAGAATTTTTTCGAGAACCTAATCTAGGCATTTTATATCTAGCAGCAATTCTAGATTCAAATAATCTTCCAGTTGATATATTAGATCTTGAACAATACTTAGATTTTGAGAAATCAAAGTTGAAAGAAGTGATAAGAGAAAAGATTCTCAATTATAAGATATTCGGTATTACTTCCCTAACAAACACTTTCCACCTCGCTCTTGATCTCGCGAGAATTATAAAGGAAGAAGATAAGGATAATATTGTGGTTTTAGGAGGGCCTCATGTAACCTTTATGTATAAAGAAATATTAGAAAATGATTTTAAAACCGAAAAATTAATTGACTTTATTTGTATTGGAGAAGCTGAAAATTCTTTTCTCAAGCTAGCAGAATCGTTATACTTTCAGATGTTAGATAAAAAGCATCTAGGGGATATCGAAGATGATTTATCCTCTATCCATGGAATTGCTTTTATGAACTCTGAAGGAACACTTAGTGCAAATAATACTGTAATTTCAACTGATTTAAAACAATTACCATTACCAGCACGATATAAGTTATCTCATGAATATTATTATTACACAGTTGCTAACGTAATTGTGAATAGAGGATGTCCTAATCAATGTTCATTTTGTTCAAGACAAAAACTTTTCAAAAAAACTAAAATTAGGAGCATTAAATCAATTTTATCTGAAATAAGAGACATAAATTCTATGCAAACTTATAATTACATTAATTTCTACGATAACATTAATATTAATAGAGAGTTTTTCAAAAAATTTTGTTTGATGTTTATAGAAAATAAATTAGAGATTCCATGGGGATGTGAGCTTCGTGTAGATATAATCACAGAGGAAGACGCTCACTTAATAAAAAAAGCAGGTTGTAGATTAATTGCGACTGGAGTAGAATCTGCAAGTTTAGAAGTCTTACAACAAAATTTTAAATATCAAGATCCAGCTAAGGTAGAGAATGGAATTAGAAATTTGAAAAAGGAGAATTTATCAATTCAAGCTTATTTTGTTCTAGGTTTACCAGGAGAAACAGAAAATACTTTTAACAAAACTGCGAATTATATTGGGAAATTGCCACTAGAAAAAGGTGATAAAATTAATTATTTTGTGGCAACACCATATCCTGGGTCCCAATTATGGGACCAAAAAGAAAATTTTAATATTAAAATAATTGAAAACGATTTCAGTAAATATGATTGCAATCATATGATATTTGAGACACCGGATTTAAATATAGCTAAATTGGAAAAGTTATATTCTATTGCAAAAAAGATTGAACTAAATTTTGATGAGGTGTTTGATAATTCCTAGCCCATTTACTAATAATGTTGTT
>JAHQWY010000243.1 GCA_029856445.1 Promethearchaeia archaeon | reverse complement strand
CCATAAGATCATCGGTTCATGACGGTCAATTAATTCATACCAATGGTTATTAGCATATTCAATATATTTTTGAGTTATTACCCCATTAGTTAGAAAGCTTGCCGTATTTGTTATTGGATTAGGATTAAACGACCAATCTAATGATCCTGAATAGTAAAATCCCATTTTCATTCCTGTGGACTTTACAGCTTCACTTAATTTACCAACAATATCACGACTAGCATAATAGTTTTTCTTTCTTGGGTTTGGAAATTTACTTGGCCATAATAAAAATCCATCATGATGTTTAGTAACTAATATCACATATTTCGCACCAGCTTTTTTGAATAATTCTACCATTTTATTTGGATTCCACTTTTTAGACTCTTTATTAAAAATTGCCACAAAATTATCATACGAAAACTCTTTTCCATAAGTTTTTTCATGATATTTTTGAGTAGGACTTCCCGAAATTCTCAGAGAGTTGAGATACCATTCTGCATAAGGATTATTTTTAAAATGTACCTCAATTCCCTTTTCCATTGAATCAACAAGATCTATTCCTGTTACCGCAAAAGCTGGAACAGAAGATAAACTCCAATGAATAAATATTCCAAATTTTGCATCATGGAACCATTCTGGAACTTCATGTTTTTTAACAGATTCTAGATTTGCTTCATATTTCATGTTAAGAACCTCTTTTAATTTAATTATTGAATATTATCCTTCTCATTTATATAAAGGCCCAAGGCTAGCACATGCTCTGAAATCTGCTCCCTCCAAATCTTTCGTGCCAAAAGCATTCCAACTACTAGGACGAAATATTTTTTCTTTAGGAACATTGTGCATAAAAACAGGAATTCTCAGCATTGAAGCAAGAGTAATTAATTCAGAACCAATATGACCATAACATAATGAACCATGATTAGCACCCCAATTATTCATAACATCATAAACAGTTCTGAATGCCCCTTCACCTGTCAATTTTGGTACAAACCAAGTCGTTGGCCAGGTATTATTGGTTCGTTCATCCAATATTTGATGAATGTCATCGGGAATATTTATCGCCCATCCTTCTGCTAATTGTAGTACTAATCCCATTCCTTTTATGAAATTTAATCGAGAAAGAGTCATTGGCATTTCTCCCCTTGTCAAGAAGTTAGAAGAAAAACCACCACCACGAAAATATTCATGAATAACTGCGTCCCATTTAGTAGCTGTTAAACATTTTTCAACTTCTTCCTCAGTTATTTGCCAAAATGGTTTTAATGCAGGTTTTCCATTTACTTGTTGCTGCCCTGTTCCATCCATTGTTGCAGAACCTGAATTAATCAAATGAATTAATCCATTCTCAGCTATACCAGTCAAATTTTTACCAGTAACACGTTTAATTGCTTTTGCACTCCAATATGTTCTTACATCTGCAAAAACCTGGGATGTTTGAGTTAAAAGGTGCCCAAATAACATCGAAATACCATTTAAAGCATCATTTTCAGTTGCCATAATAAAGGGTTGCCTGATCCCGTTCCAATCAAAAGAGCTGTTTAAGATTGTTTCTGTAAAATCTCCATTTGGCATAAAGTCTGTCCAATGTCGTTGCCCTTGAAATCCTGCTACTATGGCATTATGACCTAGTGATTCCTCCCCGAATCCTAATTCATTTAATTTAGGATTTCCAACCATGAGATCTCTACAAATCATAGTCATCTTGATCATTATTTCCCATTCTTTATCTTTTTGCTCTCTTGATTTTTGCACTTCTGTAGGATTTGTATCCTTTCCCTCCTTACATTTTTCCTTAACCCATTTGATAGCATTGGTGAATTCTTCTTTATCATAGATTTCCTCTGTTAATCTTCTAGTAATTTCAGACATATCTACATATTCATTTCGCATTCCGAAATAATCCTGAAAATATTTTTCATCAATTATAGATCCAGCGATTCCCATTGATACTCCACCTATAGATAAATATGACTTACCTCTCATCCATGCTATAGCTAAACCTGCTCTCGTAAACTGCAACAACTTTTCTCTAACATCTTCAGGAATACTAGTATCATCTTGATCTTGAACATCTTTTCCATAAATTCCAAATGCAGGGAGGCCCTTCTGTGAATGAGCCGCCAAAACTGCTGCAAGATAAACTGCTCCCGGTCTTTCTGTTCCATTGAATCCCCAAATTGCCTTTGGGACATAAGGATTCATGTCCATTGTTTCTGATCCATAACACCAGCAAGGAGTAACAGTTATAGATACACCTACATTTTCTCTTTCAAATTTTTCAGCACACATTGCTGATTGGGCAACTCCTCCTATAGTTGTATCCGCTATAACACATTCAACAGCCATCCCATTAGGATGTCTTAAACTTTTTGACAATAAATTAGCTACTGCATTTGCCATACCCATGGTTTGACCTTCTAAGGACTCCCTTACACCTTTTTCTCTACCATCTATGGTAGGACGGATACCAATTCTAGGAATAGCGCCTTTAAGCCTTTTTCTTCCAATATTTTTTTGCATTTTTTATACGTTATTAATTATTTTAATTAGAATATTATATCGAAAAAATTTTAGAAGATTCTATTTCATTACCATTCAGAAAAATATTTTTCTGTTGAATAATCTCTTTTTAACCGCTTACCAGGGGCCATAGTATAATATCTTATCATTGCAGATTGTTCGGCTCCTGTTACATTTTGGAGAGCATCAAATAATGTGTTTCCTTTTGCAAATACTCCATGTGCTCTCACCACTACTATTGGATAATCTTTTAAGACTTTGGGTACTTCTCTTGCTGCATCAGTAGGACCTGCAGGATTTTCAACTTCAATAATAGGAATCTTTCTATACATATAAATTCCTTCAGCATCAAGACAAGTAATTTCATCCTCAATCAGAGATAAAATAACACAGAATGGATTATGAGCATGAATTACTGCCATAGCATCCGTATTCAAATAAATTTGACGATGTACTTCCGTTTCCGTACTTGAAAGCATAATTCCTGAATCTGTTGTATAGAGATCAGTTTCAATTATATCTTCTGGTTCCAAATATCCCAGCATTGCTCCTCTTCGTTTGATGAGAATCTTACCCCCTGATCTCATACTAATGTTTCCAGAATGGGACGTATTATATCTATGATCTGTTAAAATCTTCCCTGTAATTTTGAATTGCTTAAAAGTTTCAGGTTCTATCATTCTACATCTCAATTAAAATTTCATTGACATTTAAATATAATTATTAAACGAGACTTTTAATAGATAATCTTTCAAGTAATTCATCTGAAGGAACACCATTCTCATCCCATTGTCTTACTTTGTAATAATTTTTTAACATTTGCTCGAGAGGGACTAATCTTCCTTTTGATGGCCCCTCTGTTAATGGATTTTTTAAAAATCTGGGTGGTAATGCATCATCTTCTTTTGTAAAACCTTCCCTCAAATTGAATAGCCTTTCTAAAGTATAGATTCTTTCTCCAATTGTAATTAAATCAGTTATATTTATTTTTCGATCTAAAATTGTACTTAAGAATCTTGCTTGAAACTCGAATCCTAATGCATATCCAACGAATTTACAGATAACGAGTGAATCCTCAACAGCACTCTGATTTTGTTTTAACATTAAAAGGTCAGATTTCCCACTGATTGAAAATCTATCAATAAGTTTTGGTATTCCAAGAATTTCTAGTGCTACCAAAAATCCAGTTAAATGACATGCTCCTCTTGAACTTACTGCATAATTTAAAGCATGTCCAAATGCCCCCCGAGGATCATAAGCCGGGATTTCTAATCCTTTTACTTGCATGGCTAAATCTAAAGATTTATATTTCTCAGAAAGCCTTAACGAACCTTCAGCTAATTCGTTTCCGATTCCTTTTCTTAATGCAATCTTCTCTATAATCTCAGGTAAAATCTTTTTATTTCCAAATTTCATATCAGGATTATCAATAATCTTATTTTGTTGTAGTTCCATTGCACAAGCTATTGTACTACCAGTAGATATTGTATCTAAACCATATTCATTACACAAGTAATTTGCTTGAACAATTTCTTTTAAGTCATAGATACCTAATGAAGGCCCTAAAGCCCACAATGATTCATATTCAGGACCTTTTCCGCTCATTTTCCCTATACTTGTCATTCTTCCGCATTTAATAATGCAATTATAACATCCTTCACTCTTTACTAAATACTTCTCCCTTAATCTCTCTCCGCTTATTGAATCAATTTTCTCTGTACCTGTAAAAGCTGATTGAAAATTTTTGGTGGGGAACATTCCAAAGAAATTAATAACTTTTACTAGCGCAGCAGTTCCTAATAATGCTAAACCTTGAGATGTAGTCGGTACTACTTTGATTTTATCTATTGCGACAACGTTCAGTTTCTTCATATGATCTTTGTCTTTTACGGGAAAACGCTTATTTCCACTTTTAACCACAATTGCTTTTAGATTTTTTGATCCCATAACAGCCCCGACACCACCCCGACCAAAAGCTCGATGTCCTTGATTCATTATAGAAGCAAATTTAACTAAATTTTCACCTGCAGGACCTATAGTTAATATTTGACAACTATTTCCCTCATTTTTTGCAATTTTTTCAATAGTTTCAAGAGTATTTAATCCCCATAAATCGTTAGCATCTTTTATTTCAACGTTATCAATGCCATCTAAGAGAATATAACTTTTGTTTTCAATTTTGAATTTCCCAGAAATAATTAAACAATCATATCCACATCGTTTAAAATAAGGTCCCCAATATCCCCCAGAATTTGAATGAAAAATGGTATTAGTTAATGGAGATTTAGTGACTAAGGAAAATCGACCACTTGTAGGGGCCGTACTCCCTGTAAGAGGTCCTACTGAAAAAATTAATAGGTTTTTCTCAGATAAAGGATTTATTCCTTTTGCAATATTATCTGAGAATAATTTTATACCTAATCCTCTTCCTCCCAAAAAACCTTCTAGGATTTCATTATCAAGTGGATTTACAGAGATCTTTTCATTTGATAAGTTTACGTTTAAGAGCTTATTATTCATACCTTCCATATACTAATTTCTTCAACCTTCACTTTTATTGATTTTTTGATTAAAGTAACATCTTATTTTTTAATAATATGCTAACTCCTAATGATTTTTATCTAAAATTTTCTTGTATCTTTTATAGTTTATATCCCATTCCTTTGTATTTTGAGGAATGAAAGTTTGTATTTCGAAAGAATTATGCACAGTAGTTCTTAATTCATTTATATCATTTATTTCTCCCGTCGCATACGCTTGAATTAAAATATTTCCTATTGTCGTAGCCTCTATTGGGCCTACTTTAATAGGTATGTCAAGTGCATTTGCTGTAAATTGATTCAACAAGTTATTTGAAGCGCCTCCCCCGATAATGTGAAGAATTTTAACCTCTTTCCGTGTCAATTCTTCTAAAACCTCTACAACTTCTTTATATTTAAATGCGAGACTTTCGAATATTGCTCTTGATATTTCACCTACGGATTCTGGCTTTTGTTGATTGTGATCTTTACAGAATTTTTGAATTACTACAAGCATATCTTTAGGATTTAAGAACATTGGATTGTTTGGATCTATTATATGCTGAAATTTTGGAGCCTTGTTAGCTTCAAAAACAATTTCTTCCCATGTAAACTCTTTTCCCTCATTTTCCCAAATTCGTTTACATTCTTGAATTATCCACATACCTGTGACGTTCTGTAAGAATCGTATTGAATTATTTAGACCACCCTCATTTGTGAAGTTATACTTTAAGACTTTTTTATTTATTAAGGGCTTGTTTAACTCAACACCTAAAAGGCTCCATGTTCCAGAACTTAAATATGCCCATTCTCCAG
>JAHQWY010000242.1 GCA_029856445.1 Promethearchaeia archaeon | reverse complement strand
CTTTGCGAAATAAATAGGCAATGTATGGTGGGACAATATTTCTTTTCGAGGAATTTTACTTTTTATTAGATTTTTTAATGCTGAAACCAAATCTTCAAAATAAGTCTTAACTTTTAGAAGATATTTTTCATCTACCACTTTTCCGTGACCAGGAATTACCTTATCAATAGCTAGAGAAGCCCAATGAGTATGAATTTCTATTGTTTTTTCAGGTGTTCCTGGAAGTTGAGCGTAGCACTCAATTAAATTATCACCAGCACATAACACTTTTTGAGAGGGAATATAGATATAAGCGGAATCGATGCTATGTCCACCAATAATTCTAAAAATAACTTCATTACCTGGAGAACCTATTATTAATTCCTCTTTAATTAAAGTATTTGGAGGGAATAGTTTTACTTTTTTAACGATGTTAATTATTTCCTCTTCATCAATAAGTAATAAAGATGCCCATTTGTCTTCTTCTAGAGTGTTTACGATGTTTATAAAATTATTAAACTCGTTGATCCCTGATTCGGGAGCAATAATATCAACATCTTTAAAGCTCTCCATTGCAAGGAAATGATCCCAGTGTAAGTGTGTAAGTAATAAATGAGTTGTTTTTCTCTGGAATTTAGTTTCCATATCTAATCGGAATTTAGATGATAGATTGGGGTAGACTCCACAATCAACGAAAATTAATCCATCGGGGTGTGCAATGCAAGTTGTCGGGACTGTATTAGTTACACTTTTTTGAGGATTAATTCCCTGAGTTGGATGCATTATATATATATTATCAGAAACCTTAAAATATTCCATTTTATTCAAAATTAGATAAAAAAGGTATTAGTTATAGAGTGTATTTAGATTAATAATTTTTATTCATATCAAGTGTAAGGTTATAGAAGATCTGTTCTACTCCGGTACCTAATTTAGCACTCGTTTCTTCAAAAGAAGAAGCTTTTATTTTTTGTGTATAATTTAAACATTCTTGTTTAGGAATAACTCTTTCACCAGGATTAATTAAATCTAATTTATTCCCAACTAAAATTCTAGGGACAACTCCAATTGTATCTTCTACCTCTTTTATCCAAGAATCTAGGTGTTTAAAAGTTTCTTTTCGAGATAAATCAAAGACAATTACAATCCCTTTGGCTCCTTTATAAAAAGCTTGTCGAACCCATTTGTAATGGTCCTGACCAGCTAAATCCCATATTTGTAATGTTATAAAATTTCTCACGTTAGGGATTTTTAAATGTTTTACAAAGAAGTTCGAACCTATCGTGGATTGTACATTAGATATAAATCTCCCCTCCAAATAATAATGCAAGAGAGTGCTTTTTCCTACTCCAAAATCACCCACTATGCAGATCTTATAAAATGCAGATTTAATACCCATCTTCATAAATTATTAGATTTGTCTTATGCCACTATTGAATCAATAATTATAAATTTTTAGGTAGCTTATGGATTGTTATTATATCTTTTTATTTCTTATATATAATAATGTAACTTTCCTCTATTAAGTGTGAGCTAAGAAAGAATTTTTGAACATAACACTCGAGTTTTTTCAAAAAAAATGCCCGACTTTAAAAAAATAATGCAAAATTTTGAACCTTCTGATATTATAGCAAATTTTTTTGTTTTGTTCAAAGATGAAGATGTTTCAATAGATGGTTGGATTTCTCTTGAAGAAACTTTGCCTAAATTTATCTCACTACTACAAGGAGAGATTGAATATTGTTGGGGGGCAAAATATGCGAATATGGAGGATTATTTAATCTTCTATATTGATTTAGAAGAAAAAAACAACCTAAAGGAAATAAGAAATGAAGTAATTTATCAAAAAGTAAAAAGTTTTGAGGAAATTTTTATTGTGATCTTACATAAGGATATTAAATACCGAATAATTGAAAACCTTCCATTAGTGTTCGAGTGGTTTATGGAATATTCTCATTAGCAATATTTATAGATAATTTTGAAAATTTCAAGGAAGATTTTATATTTTCACTTTAATAAGCTACAATCCCTTATAAAACATTTTTAGAAAACTATATTATGAGGGAATACTTAAAAATCTTGATTGGTACATTTTTAAAATTGTACTAATTTTTATGAAAGTACCAAGGTTATATCAATGGTAAAAGGAACAGTAAAATGGTTTAATAGCAAGAAAGGCTATGGGTTTATTACTCCTGATGATGGTTCCTCAGATGTTTTCGTTCATTATTCCGAGATTAAAGGAGATGAGGATGAATTTAAAATTATCTATGAAGGGGATATCGTAGAATACGAAATCACAGAAGGAAAGAAGGGTCCACAAGCCAGTGGTGTTAGAATTACTCAAAAAGGACCCCGAATGAGCTCACGTGGCCGAAAATCATTTTATTAATAATTTAATTTATTAGTAAAAAGGGTTAGTAAAATTTTTAAGAATTAGGAATTTTGCAAGATAAAAAATATAAAGTAAAGGTGTTTTGAACTTCTTCTCTCGATTATTTTAAATCTTACATATTCCCTTTTTTTTCATTTTTCTTGATTAATAAAATAAAATTATATTTAGTTTTTACAGCAATAATTCAGTAAATGTTTTATTTCCTATCAAATTTTTCTCTGGACGCTCACTATTTCTTACTTTAACCATTTTTAAGGCACCATTTGGACAATTTACTGCACATATACCACATCCAATACATAATTCGTCTTTTAAAACCATTTGTTCATCAGAAGAATCAGTTTCAATTGGAAATCTATGATAAATTGCCTCATTAGGACATTTTTTCATGCAAATCTCACACTTTGTGCATAGTTCATTATTCCATTTAGGTGCATAATTAGATTGGATAGCTCCTATTGTATGAAATAGTTTTGGGGGATATAATACACCACAATGACAACCACAGCAATTACAAACAAAAACTGAAGATTCATTTCCTTTATCAAAAACGGTATTATGTACTAAACCCCTTTTCTCAGTTTCTTTAAGAAATTCGATAGCTTCTTCTTTGTCTTTAAACAGTCTAGCCCCATGAATGCCCATCATAATTTGCATTTGAGCTGCAGGTCCCGCAACAAAACATCCCATTTCTGCAGGAGCAACTTCACAAGGCTCTCCAGATAATTCTCCTATACGTCTACATTGGCAAGTTATAACAGCAAATTGTTCATGTTTATCAATAAGGTTCTTAACTGTTTCATAAGGTAATGCTTGCGATTGCACATCGAAGTTCTTATTGATTTCAATTAATTTTTCATTAGCATCTAATGGAAGTAATGGACTGAATAATCTCCATTCATCTTCTCCTACCTGTTGGGGTAAAATTTCTTTCATAATATCCCTATACAGAATAGCTGCTTTCTTTAAATTCTCTTCAGTATCTTTATTTCTTTGAAAATATTTCTCAAAAATCCCTGGAATTAATGGTTCAAGATTATATTTTGAGCCTATTTTATGAACAGTACCAACTTCAACTGATCGTGATAATATATTCTTGATTTCATCCTTAGATAAACCAGATCTCTCTTCCAATTCTTTTAAGGATATAGTTTTGTCAGCGCTTTCGAAGTGGGAAAGAATTTTAATTTCTTCTTCGTTCCAAAATACTTTCATTAATTTTTTAATTTTTCTATGTTTTGGATATTTTAGTGGACCTAATACCAATTTCTGTCTTACAACTTCATAATCATCTACTTCTGTCATAGAGTATATTATGTTAGTTATTTATTAAAAATTAATCAATACAATAGACATATCTGTCGGTTCTAGCCCATCCATATTTATTTATAATTTGAAAAGAAAAAACGAGATAATGATATATTTAATCAAAAATTGAATCTGATTTGAGATCTTGGATAAAACCTTTGATTTTATCCTTATATTCTCCATTTTTAATATCTTTTTTTGTAATTTCCAAAGTAGAAATTGGTGTTTTTTCGCATAAGTTTGCCATACTCTCAAAAGTTTTTTTTCCACCGCTCCCACCTTCAGTGCAAAAAAAAGCAACATTTTTAATTATATCTTTAAATTTTGTGATATAGGTTCTTATTGCAGGAGTCATCCTCTTATTCCAAATAGGTGTTCCTAATATAATTAAATCATATATTTCTGGATTTTTTTGAACATCTCTAATATTTGTTAACTTCTTTAAAGTGGCGTCTTTACCAGATTTTAAAAATCCTATGAATCCTGTACGTTTTTTGGTATCAATAATTTCCTCGATATCCCAATTTGCTTCAGTTGAGATAATTTCACCAATTTTTCTAGTTCTGCCTGTCCTTGAGTAAAAAACTACTAAAGAGTTCATAATTAATCACTTCGAATCTTATAAGTATATAAATTTATTATCCAATTCTATTAGAAATGATAAAACATGAATATATTTATTCTTTTTTATAATTTTTCCCTATGCTAAAAGCACTTCCTAGAAATTCTCCTATTTTCCAATATTTATTATCAATTGAGAATACAAAGGGTTTCAATTTATTTATATCAGGTATTCCATTTGTAAGATAAAATTCATCTGCATAAGCACCAACAACTTTCCCTATAAAAATCTCATGACCTTTTTCTGCAGCAGTAAATTCCTTAGTATCAATAATTTTTACGACTTTGCATTCAAGATTTACTGGAGCGTGAGTTATCATGGGGGCGGTTTTTAATTCTCCATAAAAAACCTCAAATACTTCTGATTTATCTACTTCCTTACCTGATACAATCCCCACATAATCTGCAACTTCTACCATCCCTTCTGATGGAATATTTACGCTAAAAGTTTGATTCTCTTTTATACCAATGTTCGTATAATGAGATTCATATGAAGCTATGGCGATTAATGGTGGTTTATATTCAACAACATTAATCCATGCTAAAGCCATAAATGTTGGTTTTTCTTTCACATTAGTCCCAATAATTGAAACAGGCATAGGATATATGTATACACCGGGTCGGATTTTATTTTTTATCATTTCATTTCACATATAATATTTGTAAATAAATTATTTAATTATTCTATTTTAACATTCATATTATATTAGTTAAAATAATTAGATTAACTGAATTTTCTTATAAGTTTGATATAAACGGAATTTTCCCTTAATTAAAATTCATAAGTTTGACCATCTTCTAATAAGACTACGTTTTCAAAGTTATCCTCAAACCACTGGGGGTTATCAGTATGAACAGGAATTATAATATCAGGATTAATAGTATCAATCGTCCAAGATAAATCTTTTTTAGAAGCATGTCCGGAAGCATGAAATCCCTTTGTGAATTTTGGCTTTTCTCTACCTCCTTCTTCAACAACTTCAAATCCATATATTTTAAAGTTAAAACGTTTGAGCCAATTGTTTAACCTTACGAAATCAAACTCGGATTCTTCTTCAAATGCTTCACTTGAAGAATAAATATAGGTTCCCGATTGGAGTTTAATATCCAATAAGTTTTTAATATCAAACAGAGAAAAACATATTAAGAAGTTCTCTTGTTCTTTTGCAATATCTTTCGGGTCTATATATTGAATATCAGGTTCTTCTTCTAGAAGAAGATCTTCCCAACCTTTTCTAACAGTTTTAAGAACATTATATACGTATAAGTTTTCAATCCTGTTTATCCCATCGGCTTTTTTCAGAGCATTAAGTAAATATGCATCTTTAGGTGTAATAACAAGGGATCTTCCCACCAGATTTGCGATTTTTTTAAATGTCTCAAGCCTTTCAAAATTTCTTGCTGTAAAATCAGCAACAATTAGTCCTTTTGCTAATTCAACAACTCTTCGGCAATTTTCATATACAATATCTTCTGACTCACTAATATCTTCCTTAGCAGATCTAGTTCCTTCTATAATTAAAACTGATGTTCCTTTAGCTTCATTTA
>JAHQWY010000241.1 GCA_029856445.1 Promethearchaeia archaeon | reverse complement strand
ATATTTTCTTCTTGACTTACCATATTATCTACCAATTGACTATTGATAATTTTTTAATTTTTTTAGAAATTGTTTTGTTCTTTGATAATTTAAAGTTTTATTAAAGTTATTCTAGAATTCTTCAGTTATTAACTTTAAAGTATTCAAATTAAATTAGTTCTTTTGAAAAAACTTAAAAAATAAAGAAAAAATATGATTTATTTTAAATAGGAATGGGATTTTCTCAAGTTTTTTTCTGCATCTTTAATTATAGTATCTATTATATCAGATACATTTTCTATTTTGCTCACAACTCCTATACTTTGTCCTAAAGGAACAGCCCCATCGTTGATATTACCCCTATATGCTATTTCGTATTTTTCTGCTATTTCTGTTACTTCTTCTGGAGTCAATGCTGCTTCTTGAGCTAATTTTTCTTCTTTATTTGCTACAAGCTCATGGTGGAGTGAATAATCATTTTTCCATAAACGAATAAGCCCTAAAGCACCAGTGGTTAGTATAGTATCTTGAGCCCTCGCAGGAGGAACAATATTTTTGTAGGCGTCATGAAATTCACTTTCTTTCGATGCGATAAAGCGAGAACCCATGGCAACAGCACCAGCTCCCATGGCTAAAGCTGCCGCAAGACCTTGACCTGTTGCAAATCCACCACATGCCACAACAGGATACTCTGGGTATTTCTGTAAAACCTGTTGTAATAAGACTAGAGTGCTTACTCGTTCATAAGATTGATGTCCCCCTCCCTCACCACCTGTGATCACTAATCCATCCACTCCTGTTGCAACACATTTATCTGCAAGCCACAGTGCTGGAGCAACATGAAAATGTTTGATATCTGCGCCACTTTCTCTCAATTTTTGGAAAGATTTTGATTCAGGTAACATCCTTGAAGACCCTGCACTAGTTACAGCATAAATACATTGTTCTCGTACTCTTTGATTTTCTAAAATGAATTTTGGGATTTCCCTACAAATTCTTGCACCACTTTGTTCAGTTCGGGAAGTTCTGATGTTAAATCCAAAAGGTTTATCAGTATGTTCAATCACTTTTGTCATATTCTCCTTCATAATATCTGTAGGAAATCTACGAGCTTGAAATTCGCTAAGTAAACCAGTATGACTCAAGACTCCAAGGCCTCCTGCTTCTGAAACGGCTATGGTTAGTTCAGTAGTGAAAAAGGGGCCCATAGGAGCACCAATTATAGGATGCTTAATTCCAAGCATCTTAGTTATATTCGTTTCTATAACCATTCAAAATCAACCAGATAATTTGATATTATTTAGTGATAATAATTATTTTAATTAAAAAAAACCAATACTTAATATATTTTTCCGTAATCTTGTATTCCTTTAAATAGGGCAACTATATTTTCTGGAGGTTGATCTAATAAGAAATTTGTTGGACCAGGTATATAACCACCTTTTTTTCCTAAAATTTGAATATCTTCTCGAATATAATTTCTAATAAATTCGGGAGATTCATATTTTAACATTTCGGAGTCATCAACAGCACCAATCAATGCAATTTCGGGATACTTTTCTCTATACATTCTTAATTCGTTATTCTTTGGCTTTAGCGATTCTACACCATCAATGCCAATTTCAACAAAATCAGGAAAAATCTCACCAATATTTCCACAGCTATGTATTACAAATTTGGCATCAGCATCGTGAGCGTATTTAACATATTCAGCTAATTTTGGTTTTATAAACTTACGCCAATTTTTAACATTCATCTGTAAACCTGCATTAAAACCGTAATCATCCCCACACATTACCACATCAGGTTTTTGATTCATTAATAACTTTAATGATGGTTCTTCAAATGTTTCCCATTGGAAATCTATATGTTGTTGAAGGAAACTTGGTTCTTTCCGAGCGAAACGAGCGAAATTAGCGTGTCCAATCCCAAATACACAATTCTCAAATGGTCCAGCTATTCCTTGAGAAACTACGATATCATATTTTTCTAACATAGTTTTCCTAATTTTTGATAAATTACGAAAAGTTGCGGGATTTGGTTTCAATTCCTTTTCTTTTTCCCAATATTCTTCGATATATTCTTTTTTTAAGAGTGCTGGTCCTGTAAACCAGTTGTGGGGAATACCATCTTCCTTTACAACAACATCAAAAGTAGCTCCGGTATTTAGTAAGACTTGTTCGGTGAAACTTACTTGTATAAATCCACCACCCATCGTACTCCAACACATATCGATTTTTGCATCCAAACCTCCAGAAAATATATCAGAAGGAGAAAATTTAGCAACAATTGCATGAATAAAGGGAATCATAAAAGAGACTTTATCGTCCTCCAACTGTTTCATATCTTCTTCTGTAAGTTTATAAGGAGAATTCATAAATCTGTATACAAAATCACAGTCGCCACCTAGAATAAAGCTAGGAACGCGATCAGGGATTTTTCCATCCAGAACTGTTATTATTCTTTCAAGTGCAGACATTTTTTGAACTTTTGTCATAATTTTCCACCTTTTCTTTAAGTCATAATCCTAAGTAAAATTGAAAAAATAATAGCTTCATTTTTCATTTTAACTTTACCCTCTTTAATACCTTTCTGTAAGGCAACAGGACCTCCAAAAGCATAACTCTGGGGTGCTACAAAGTACCCATCACAGTCTATATTTTCTATTTCCGAAATCTCTTTAACTTCCTCTAATTTCTCCATCTCGAAATTTCCATTATTTATTTTAATTAAAACAGCGGGGGGCTGATCGGTAATATATACTGCGAATTTAGTTTTTTCTGGAAAATCCTTCTCCAATTTCCCAAATATTTGTCGTCTCCAAAGACTAGAATAAATTATCGCAGGGATACCTCTAAACTTTGCACACATAATAACTTCACTCTAAAGGGAAAAAATCTGGTAGATCTCCCGGTACTTTTAATTTCCACTCAGGTCTTCTTTTTTGAAGAAATGAAACTACACCTTCACGTGCATCTGGTTGTAATCCTGTCCATACGAAATATCGATGGTTAATCATCTCTGCTTTATTTGCATCTATTTCGGTGAGAAACTGATAGAGCATTGTTTTTGTAAGAGCAACACTCACAGGAGCAGATAGTAATATTTCATCAGCAATCTCTAAGGCTGTGTCCATTAATTTGTCATCTGGTACAACTCGGCTAACAAGTCCATATTCTAATGATTCTTGTGCATTTAAGATTCTCCCAGTATACATTAACTCCGCAGCACGACTTATTCCAACTATACGAGGTAAAAGCCAAGGACATGCAATTTCGGGTATCACACCACGTCGATTAAATACTATTCCTATACGTGCACTTTCAGATGCTATTCGGATGTCGAAGGGTAGAATAAAAGTGACTCCCACTCCAACGGTAGGTCCGTTAATTGCAACTATTACAGGTTTCTTCAACGAAAAATACCTTGATATTGTAGTTCCTTGCTGTTGTGCTCTGCGTTGTTGTTCTTCTCGCGGACGATTTGAAGGATCAAATGTTCCCGCTCCCCCAGATAAATCCGCACCTGCACAAAATCCTCTTCCAGCACCAGTCATTATGGTAACACGTAGCTTAGAATCATTTTCAACTTTATTAAGGGCATCCCAAACCTCTTGACCCATCTGCCATGTCCAAGCATTAAGACGTTCGGGTCTATTTAAAGTAATGGTAGCAATCTCATCCGAAGTTTCAAAAATTATTTGTTCATAATCCATTTATACAAAAACCTCTTTATGATTAATTTGATTACAATTATTGTATTTCTAAATAAAAATTATTAAATTTGATATTAATATAGATTTTTAATTGTTTATATTCTTACCGTGATCTTCCAGGTATAAATCTGGTGAACCTATTCATCTGTCCAAAATATTCGAATAAGGCATCAACACCTTGGATTTTAAGGGCAGTGTTCATGGCAAGTTTATTATGTAAAGCCCCTTCGGCGGGTACTTTAGCTATTTCACCAGCTAATTTATCTACTTCTTCATCAAGTTTATCTCGAGGAACACTAATACTCACGAGTCCCATGTCTGCTGCTTCTTTTCCCGAGATCCTTCTCCCACTCATCAGAAGATAACGTGCTTTCTTTTCACCTAAGTAGAACTGCCAAAGTGGTAGACTTTGTGATCCACCCCATAATTGAGCAGGATGTCCTAATACTGCATCATCTGCTGCAACTGAAATATCACAGCAAAGTTGAAGATAACATCCAGCATCAGTGCAATGACCGTGAATTTGAGCAATTGTTACCTTTGGAAAATTAAAAATTCGAGTATATTTCGCATATATTTTTTTACGTAGTATATCATAAGAATTCTTATATTTCCAACCACCTTCTGGGGGTGTTAAATAATATGAACCTTTTAAGTCAAAACCGGAACAAAAACTTTTACCCGCACCTTTTAAGACAATAACATTAACATTGTCATCCTTCTCTGCATGATCAAAAACAGCATCAATATCATCAAGTAACTGATAACTTAACGCATTATGTTTGTCAGGTCTGTTTAAAGTTATATACCCTACTTTAGTTTCTGCATTACTTTCATAAATAACGGTTTCAAATTCCATTTTTTCACCTTTAATTTTTTTTGTTATTAACTGATTTTATTTCCCAAAATATTTAAAACTTTAATTCTAATTTATTTCAAATTTTTTAACGATGATATTGATTAACTGAGATTAAACCTTGATTTCAAGGATCCCAATTAAGATTTTTTCTGAAATGTAGTATGACTAATATAAAGAGAATTAATATTAAGTTAAATCAAAAGAATTATATTTTATCAAAATTAAATATGTTTTAATATATAATAACTAACTTTTTTACTGTAAAGAAAGGGGAAAATAGAAATGTGTGATGTATGCTTTACTCATAATGAAAGCGCAAAATTATGGTTCAAAGATGCCAAAAGATATGCTCGTTTCATGTATCATCGAAATCGTGTAGATCAAGCGAAAAATAATACAACGCGTATAAAAGGGGGAACTGCGGCTATTGAAGCTGCTGCAGGTCCACTTGTTGCTCAGGCAATAGATGCATATAATCTTAAAGATGATAGATTTCCTGATCTTATGCGAGCCGCAAATCGTTTGCATACTAAAGTTCAGGGTGCTCAAACTCTTACACTTCAAGATGCTTTAGATTTAATAGATATAAGTTCGCCGATTTGTTTTATTCATTGTGAATGTAGAAAATTTAAATTTGGTTATGTAGAAAGAGATAGGTCGAAAATGACTTGCTTAGGTCTTGGTATTGGTATGTATAGATGGGAAAGAACTCCTGCACGATATGTAGCAGGAGCAGAATGGGTAGATCATGATGAGGCTCGAGAGTGGGTAATTAAATGGAATAAAAAAGGATTGGTTCAAAATTTGATGAATTTTGGAGAACGGAATGGAGGTCCTTATATTGGCGGTTTATGCAATTGTTCACGTCCAGATTGTGCTTCAATTGAAATGAGATTACGCTATGGTGAAAAACAGTTAATTAAGGGTGAAAGAGTTGCAATCCATAATATGGAAAAATGCACTGGATGCTTTAAATGCGTTCAAAGATGTCAATTTGGGGCTATTGCCGCTGATATCCGACAAAAAAGGGTACAAATTGATGCTCAGATGTGTTTCGGATGCGGTCTTTGTGAAAGTGTTTGTGAATTTGGTGCGATTGAACTAAAAAATAGAAGAGATTTCCCAATTCTAAGATATGATTGGTAAGGGTGATTATATGGCTATACAAATAAAAAATAAGGATATACCCATAATAAGAGTTAAAGTGAATAGGGAAAAATGCCAATTACCTATGATTTGTGATTATCAATGTTATATTAAATGTCCTCAAGGAGTTTTTCATGTTCATTCGTACCCAAATGTTTCAGGTGCATATA
>JAHQWY010000240.1 GCA_029856445.1 Promethearchaeia archaeon | reverse complement strand
CAAAGATACTGAAGTGCCTTACGATTTAGATCTTTGGCTAATGGAGGATTTTTATGAGTTTAATGATGATCCACATATTTTTGGGGGCAAAAAAAACCATCGTTCTAATCTTATTCAATTAGAGCGTACTTGGTTAAGTGATCTCTATGGGATGGCAGTTCAAGGAAATCCAGATTGGTATATCATTGAAGTATCACCAGGTTTCGAACATTTAAAAATTGAGCTTATATTTAACCATAGCCAAGGAAATATAGATATGCAGATTCACTATATACATTTTGATGAATATGGATATTACCAATATCATGAATTAATAGGTGGAAGTTATTCTAGCAGTGATAATGAAACAATTGATATCAGTGGTATTTCACATGGTTATTATTTTGTAGAAGTTTACGGGGCTTCCTGGGGAAATGAATATGATATGTGGTGGGACGATATCAGAACTCTCTGGTCAGACGATAATTACGAAGTGAACGATGATCCATTATCCGCTTATAACATTTCATATATTCCAGGAATATCTCTATGGGAATATAACGGACTAGCCTTACAATTTAATGAGGATTGGTATGAAATTTATGTTCACGACTCAAATTGGGAATTAACAGTTTGGATAGGATACGATTCAGCTGAAGGTTTAATGGGTTTTGACCTTTATGACAAGGATCTAAACAAACTTGTAACAAATTTTACCTTAGATGATAATGGATTTATAATCCGTACTGTGTCTAAAGGAACTTATTTTATTAAGGTTTTTGGAGATAATTCAGGCAATGTATATAATTTATGGTGGAATATTCAAGAACCTGAAGAAATAGGGATGATTCCTGGCTATGATTTATTGATCTTAGTTACTTCAATCATAGGCATTTCAATGGTAGGTATCAAAATAAAGAGGAGTAAATTAAAACATAAATAAATTTATTTTTCCTTTTTTTCTATATTTTATTAAGATATTTTATCCTGAGTTAACTCTTTTTTTAATTTTAAACGTAGAATTGAGACGCTTGAGATATATACCCGCCCTTCTGTACTGTATCCGTCACCAGATAACAGTTGGAGCATCAAACTAAGCGGTCTACCTAAAGCTCGCTCCAAGTACTTCATTACTTTCATTTGGCCTTACACCAAGGTTTTAGCTCGTTCCAACCATTCCTTCCTACAATTTCTTTGGCTTATCCAAGTCATTAATATGTGTAGAAAGGCAGTGTCGTTTCAGTTGCTAAAATACGATTCTCATCGTAGTAGTTATCTACACCTTGCTTGGAGAGTGGGGCGAGGTTCCTCAGCAGGTTAAACCCACCGTCAGCTCCATATCTCACTCGTCTCTTCTTTTAAGGTAAAATTACTATTTAAATTTTTGTCTCTCGATAAAGGATCTGTTTAATTATTTTCAACATTTAATTCATAGGAAAGGATATCACAGAATTTTTTGAAACCCAATTTTCGGTATACTGGTTCACCTAAAGAAGATGCTTGAAGCACTCCAACTTTATATCCATTGCGAAGAGCATCTATTAATGCCACTCTGCTAATTGTAAGACCAAATCCCTTATTTCTATACTCTGATAATGTAGATACCGCATGAAGACCTGCAACTCCTGAGGAAAGATATAACATAAGAGCTGAAACAATTTCTCCTTCAAAGATTCCTAAATAGAATCTTGTTTCAGGTTCTAAGAATAAAAATTGAATTAATTCAGAATCAATTTTTAATCCAAAAACAGTAGATACAACTATAATCCAATGTTTTAAAGATTCTTCTTTTTTAATGATCTCAACCTCTAAATCATCTTCCATCATTCCCTTTTTTTTAAGATCTTTAAGATCTATTGCCATTCCTGCTTGGTGGTATGCGCTTAAAAATCCATTTTTTTCAAGAATCAATCCTAGATTATCAGGTTTAGTTAGTGGCCCTATTGTCCAACCGTTAGGAGCTTTAGTTTCTTGGATTAAATTTTTTATAGTAGATATTTCATTTGTAATATTCAAATTTGTAAGGTCGGCTCTAAATATACACTTAGGCCAATCTGCATTCCTAGAATCAACCCAACTTATTTTATCCTCAAAATGAGATATAAAATTGGGATGCTGTGAAGATTTAATATAAAAATCATCAAGATTTTGCTCAATATAGAAATTTATCGTTTTTGAAGAGATTTTGTTAAGGATATTCTTCATTTTTTTATTCTAAAAAATGAGTTTACTATATAAGAATCTTATTCTCTAAATTGTTTACTACTATCGATTAAAAATAATAAAAATATAAAAAAAAGGATAATTTATTGGCTATTTAAGTACTTATTTGTTAAATTAGAACACTAAGAGACCTGCACCATCACCAAAAAGCATTAAGAATCCGAGAAAGATAGATGCTGTTAGAGACATTACAACTAATAAGGTATTAATGCTTGGACCTGCAGTGTCCTTGAATGGATCTCCAACTGTATCTCCTGTAATTGAGGCTTTATGAACTTCGGTACCTTTACCTCCAAGATTACCATCTTCAATCCATTTTTTCGCGTTATCCCAAGCTCCGCCGCTGTTTGACATCATGATAGCGAATACAAAACCAGATAAAATTGCACCAGCTAAGAAAGCGCCTAGTGCCGCTACACCAAATAATATACCGATTGTAATCGGAATAATTATTGAAATTATACTTGGTAATATCAATTCTCTTAATGAACCCTTTGTTGCTATGTCTATTGTTTTACCAAAATCTGCTGCTTCCTCACCAGATAATATTTTTGGATTAGTTTCAAATTGTCTTCTAATTTCGTCTACCATCTTAGCTGCATTTCTTTGTACAGCTAAGATTAATAATGCTGAAAATAAAGCAGGTACGACAACCCCAATAAAAGCACCAATTAATACATTTAAATTAAGAAGATCCATTACGTCTATTATATCAGTCCCAGTTTCGAGTTGACTAATTTCGTTAGCTTCTGCTGTAAACGAAAAAAGTAGCGCGAAAACTGTTAGATTCGCAGCACCTATCGCAAAACCTTTTGTAATTGCTTTTGCTGTATTTCCAGCAGAATCCAATCGATCTGCTGTACGAATTATGTCATCTCCAAGATCTCCTTGTTCCGCAATACCTCTTGCATTATCTACAATAGGACCATATGCATCATTTGAAACAATAGTCCCTACAATTGCAAGCATTCCAACTGCAGCCATCGCAACCCCAAATACACCTCCTAACAGATAAGCACACGCCATTGCTATAACTATTCCAATAGCAGGTGGGACTACACTTAGTAATCCATAAGAAAAACCGCTAAGTATAACAACAGCATGTCCTTCTTGAGCTGCTTCTGCCATTTTTCTAGTTGGTTTCCTATCATCTCTTGTAAAATAATCACTCGTGAGACCTAAGATGATCCCAGCAAAGAGTCCGATAACAGCACACGCACATAATTTCCAAAGGAATAAAATTTGATCTTCATTTATTTCATCGCTTGGTACTCCAACTATCAGCAATAATGTAAATAATGCGGATAATCCTGCAAATATTAAGGTAGAGATATATGTTCCAGTATTTAGAGCTTTCCCTGGTTCTTCTGATCCTTTCCATTTTATATACCAAATTCCGAGAAGTGATGCCATTAATCCTACACCACATAAAACTACAGGAAATACAACAAGAGTAAATCTAATAGTAGCATCTAGATCCATACCATCCCAAATAGTATCAGTAATAGCTAAAGTCGCAGCTAACATCATAGAAGCAACAATAGATGCCACGTAAGAATCGAAAAGGTCAGAACCCATACCAGCTATATCGCCTACATTATCACCTACATTGTCTGCAATTGTTGCAGGATTACGAGGGTCATCTTCAGGTAAATCATATTCTGCTTTTCCAACTAAATCAGCTCCAACATCAGCAGTTTTTGTATAAATACCTCCTCCACATTTCATGAATAGAGCTACACTACTCGCACCAAAACTAAATCCTAATACGATCATGGGATCTGGAACAATCCAATAAAGAATTGATAGACCAATTAATGCTACACCTACGACTGCAAGTCCCATAACAGATCCTCCAAAAAAAGCTATATCAAAACCTTTTTTAGTACTAATAGTACATCCTTGAGCTGCACGAGTATTTGCTTTTACACCTACATACATTCCCAACCAACCGGCAAACATGGAACCCACAGCCCCGATGATGTAAGAGAGCATTTGTTCCCAATTTAAGGCATTAGCCACCAATCTATCATATGTATCACTTTTCTTTAGAGGAGATGGCAAAAATAGCATAGCTACCGCAAGTACGCCAACAAAGATTCCTAAAATTTTATATTGAACTTTAATATAAGTTTTAGCTCCTTCCTCAATGTAACCCGCAACTTCTTGCATCCTTTCATTACCAGGATCCTCTCTTAGTACCAAGTATCTAAAGTACATTGCCATAGCAATTGAAAGTATTCCAGCTATCAACGCAACAATTAAAATTATTGGTACATCCATAATTTTTCACATATTTTTTTTGTTAAAGTTTTTGTTAATATACAATAATATCACTCAAAATTTCTTAAATCATTAAAATATTTTGAATTTTAAAGTAATATTTAATTCAATCGCAGAATATTAATTAGAAACAGCATAAAAAAAAGGTTGAATAATTTTTGGTCTTAGAAATCTATCATGTTATTTTGTTGATTCTTATAGGCTCTCTTGTAGGAATTAGTATGAGTTTTGTAGGGCAGACTGGTCAAGGAGTCGTAGTTCCTCTTATTCTTCTGATAACAGGAGATGTTTTGTTAGCAATATCTGTGAATGTATTGAATGACTTTATTGCTGCTGCTTCTGTATCAATTAATTATGTAAGAAAAAAGCAATATGATCTAAATAAGAATATTATTGTTTTAATCGGAGTCTCTTTAATTGCTTCCTTCTTTGGTATCCTTCTTTTAATGATTACTCCCTTAAGTTTAATTTTTGGGTGGTTCTTACCAGCTTTTATTATTCTTTTAGGTTCTACTATCCTTTCTAAAGGATTTCCTACACCTGAGACCTTGAAAGAGATGGTTCATAAAATTTACCATAGATTTTCTAGACATGGGAAAAATAATCTTGAATTAACAGAATCTACAGAAGCACAAGAAAATTCCAACTATAGTATAAATACTGAAGACAGGCATATTGAGAGTGTTATTGAACCCTATTCGAAATTATTCTTTCTACTAGCACTGGTTTTAGGAGTTTTAGTGGGACTCAATTCAGGAATGTTCGGTGCGAATTCAGGATTCATAATAACTCTGGTTTTAATCATACTATATGGATATCCCCTAAAAAAAAGTGTTGGAACAGCTTTAATGCTTAGTATTATCATGTGTCTTTTTACATTTAGTATGTATCAAATTCTTGGATATTTGATTAAAGATCAACTTTATTTTAACTCTGAATTCCTGCTTTATCTAGGAATTGGTTCTTTTAGTATGGGATTAATTACTTCTAACTTTGTACAAAAACTTTCAGCAAAAGCAATGGGACGAGGCATGGGAGCAACTATGATTCTTTTGGGATCAATCTCTTTAATATTTTATTTTATCAATTAGTTTTAATGATTTATTCAAAGCTTAACATAAGACTTATATTTTAAACATTGACCTATTAATGTAGTAAGAGATATTAAAATCATAAAATTAAATTAAATAGGACATAATTATTTTATATAATTTAAAATAAATAATAAGAATAAGGGCTTTTCACTTGTTTTAGAATACTAAATATTTCATGAGGTTAATCATATGGACGAATTAAAATGTGAAATTTTAATCATTGGAGCAGGTCCAGCTGGATTAAGTGCAGGGATCTATTGTGCCCGAGCGAATAGAGATGTAATTATTCTTGAA
>JAHQWY010000025.1 GCA_029856445.1 Promethearchaeia archaeon | reverse complement strand
TTATTTTGATTTTTAATATAAAGATATGAACTTCTCCCTAAATAATAATTGGGAAGCAACCTTGCTTTTTACATATTCTATTTTTTCAATATCATTCGTTATTTTCTTTTTCATACTATTTTCCCTCCAACTTTTTTAGGTTTTTTGTTATTCTTTTTTGTTGTATTTTTTTTGGTTTTTTTTTTGTTTGTTTTGTGAGTAAAAATTCCATAATGTTGATTATCGTGAATATAAATAAAAAATGGAAAAAAATTTGTAAATTAATATCTTTGAGTGTAGTACAAATTTTTGATAATAATCCTTTCCTTCCAATCCAATTTTCTTTGGTTCATTTTTTTTATCATCTTTTTTTTTATTTTTTTGTTTCTTAATACACAATTATTTACACAAGTATTTAAATGTTGTGTTTTTTGTTGTGTAGAGATCAATATCAAAAAGATGTAGGCTATGAGAATGAGTGTTCTAATCACAGTTTATTAAGTTGTGTAGTGGTGTGTAGTGAAAAAAAGAAGGGAAAATTTTCTCAAAAGTGTTAAGTTTTATTCTGCTCATTTTGTTTATTCCTAAGGAGATTTTCGTAATGAATTCGATTTTTTTTGAAATCATAGAAGTCAAACACATGTTTAATGATAAAGAGAGACCACACAGCAATAATAAGCAAAAAAACTCCTGTTAAGTTTAAGCGTAAGCTGAAATCTTCAAGAGAAACATTTATGATCCCAAGTTGAGCAATAATACTTAAAAAAAATACAAAGAATATTGAATTTAACAGGTTTAGGAATCCTCGTTTAATACTATACTGAGGAAATTTGTAAATTGAGTATCTTAAAATAGTCAAAACTATGCCAAATATAGTAAGAAAAATGAAAATGAAATTATATCTGACTTGGATATTCTCTAAATCCATTTGACACTGACTACATAAACTGGTATCTGTTAAAATTCTGTTAAATTGAAAATAACTAACAATGGGGAGCAAAATTGTTATAATAAATGTAATTACAGTTAAAGAAATCTGTATAATAACTTTCTTATTCCACCTTAGATTCATTTCAATCACATTCTTATAATTTCTTTAGAATTCAAATAAATTTAAATTGTTTTGAGAAAACTGAAAGATAATTGTTCCAAAAAAATATTTTGCTTTAAAATCTATATCCAACAAGTAGTATACGGTCTCAAATTCATCAGAATAATCATAAAAATCGATAAGAGGGGATATGAAAAAATCAAGAAAACTTCCATTAATTATGCCTGTTAAGGTATTTAACGCGACACAATTACATATCAGCTCTATTCTAGAAAACACTAGGGATGTGATATTAACATCATTTGATTCATTAATATAATTTAGCCGAAGATCTACGCTTATCTTAATATTAGTAAGGTCATAAATTCCTGGATTCTTAATTTCATATGGGACTTGAATTGTCATAGTCTCTGGTGAATATATATCTAAATCAAGATATATGAATCCTGAGGGAATATTTATGCTATAAAGAAGTTGAGAAAAATTTAAAATAGCAATTGTGCAAAGAATAGAAACGATAGGACCACAAATGATGATAATGATAAGCAAAACAAAGCTTATTTTTCTTATTAGATTTAACCGTTGAAATTGTGAATAATATTTTTTAACTAATTTCATTTGTCACAGGAATTTGCATTATGGTTATTTAAAGAAAAAATTTAATAATTAAAAAGGTTTGGGCAAATTAATAAACCTAGAGAGTGAAAAAGTTTAAATTTGTGGTTTTCCATATAATATGTATGAATAGTGTTATGTACAAGGGTAAAAAAATTAAGGTTACTACATTACCTCAACGCCCTGAATCTAAGAAAGCTCTATTAAAGAATCTAAATCTTCGAGGTATGGAAATTAACAGTATTGATGAAATTGATGGGCTTTCAGAGCTTAGAGAGCTTCACTATTTGGATTTAAGTTTAAACAACCTAACTGAAATAAAAAACTTAGACAATTTGAGTAAATTAATTAACTTGAATTTAGAAAATAATAGGATCTCAGAAATTAAAGGTTTAGATAATCTTAAAGATTTAAGACGCCTTAACTTAGGAAAAAATCAGATATCTGAAATTAAAGGGCTTGAATCTTTGAGAAAATTATCTAAATTAGATCTATCTTCAAATTCTATTTCAGAGATAAAGGGACTAGACAACCTTAAGGAATTAGGCTCTTTAGATCTTGGTTTTAACCAGATAAGGGAGATTCAGGGGTTTAACGAGCTTAGAAAAATCTGGTATATGAATCTGTGTTCTAATAAAATAACTAAAATAAAGGGACTTGATTCCCTTAGGGAATTAACAGAAATTGACCTACAAGAAAACCAAATTTCTAGTATTGAGGGGATGGAAGTGCTTTATGGTCGTAAGGTTTATTTTTTCAATAATCCGATTCCTCCAGAACAATTAGATAAAATTAGAGATAAAGTGGATATGACTGTGGATTAAATTAGAGCCATTCGTTAGGCTTATACAGTCTCATCTCTCTATAAAGGAAGATATTTGCAATTATGGCAGTTAAAAGAACAAAACTCATCATTGTAAGCCCCCAGATTGCTGCAACTAAATCCTTATTCCAGATCCGCATTACTCCTGAGATCTACTAATTGAACAGGAGTAAAAAGGTTGTATATTTCTCGTAGTAAAATGAAGGGTAAATATTTACAATTCTTTTCACTTATTTTAATTTGTAAGATCTTATCCTTAATTTCTCTTTTAACCCCAATATTAAAAATATTCTTACTTTCAGATACTTCTGGTTCAATACTAAATTTGAAGTGCCCAAACGAGGGTTCCAGATTCAGAAAATCTCTTATCGGGGGATAAATATCAGAAATAATTGAATCTAATTCTTCTGGAATTTTGTCACTAGAAATATTCTCTAGAGATTTGAAATTATTTAACATTACCTTCTATTGATTCTCTATAATTCTACCTATATTTTAGTAATCTATCAATATAAATCTTAAGAAGTTTAGATAAAGTATTTGAACACAAAAAAAAGATGGGCTTTAAATAGATATTTTAGAACCGAATTATGATCACTATTTTTCTTTGTACAACAATTTTTTCCGATAATTGCGAATAAACTTATCGCCCCTCAGGAGTGATGTAAAAGTTACTCCTCTCTTTCTTTTTCTACAACAGCTCACCGAGATTAGAGAATAAGGCTATAAGATCATTACGCATCTCGATAATAGGAGTTAGAGAAAAGGTTCCATTTAACGCAGAGAACAGCATCCAATATAAAAAGATAAGTAACCCACCACCGAGAATTAATTTCATTTCAAAATTATCTTTTAGTAATTCCCTCTTCTCAAGGTCAGATGTGTTTTTAAGTTGTCTTTGGAATTCTACGCAGAGCATGATAAGACTATAAATTATAAAAGGCGTCAGGACTACCAGAATAACTGTTATAAATGCTATCGGGTGAAAAAGATAGAAATATAGCCCCCCAATTGCTAACAAAAAAGGCAAAATGGTGTCTTTAAATGCTTTCGATATATCCCTTTTCATTTTCTTGAATTGATTATTTTTTATTGTTATTAGTAGTATACCCAGAATATTTAAACAAAAAATAGGAAGTTTATTTTTTTGTTTATATAGGTGAAGATAGTATATAGGTCTATAATGAGTTATTCAGAACACGATTTAAACCAAACCTTAGCAAAATTATTCGTGGTAATGAACGCGAAAATTACCAGTAGCATTAGTCCTAATCCCGCAGATTTCGAACTTTTAGCTCATCTTCAATCGTATAGGAAGAAGATTACCAGAAATGATTCCAAAGGACAAAAAAAAGGAAATACTATCCAAGCCCAGTTACGGAGCTTTTTACGAAGGGGGAAGCCTTGGGAAAAAATGAATACTCCCATTCCTGACGTGTTCGTCATCAAGGTTCCCATAAAAAAGCAGAAGATAGCGGTACTACATTTGGTAATCAACCATATGAAAAGAGAACTTGATATTAAAACTAATCAAACATTCCAAAGGCTTAAAGGGGTATTTGGCGATTCCCGTGTGAACTCTCTTATGAAGGAGATTGACCAAGTAAATAAGATGAAGATACATTTAAATAATTAAATTGGTATTCTGCCCCTCTTCTTTTAAATCTAGCTTAAATGAAAAAATCCTTCTTTATCTTACATCTCCATTAATTAAAGGTCGGTCTAAGACAAATAATCGGTGAGGTTGGATAATTTTAAATAGTTCTCATCATACTTTTTTATATAGTTATCTATACACTTTTGGCGAAAACCTTTCAAATAAAAAAAAGAGAGGTTAAATAAAAAAATTGAGAGGTATATAGAATGATAATAATAATAGTATTGATACTTGTGGGTATATTTCTATTTGTATTTTTATGTTATCTCTTAGAAATTCTTTCGAATCGTAAAAAAAGTAAAAGTAAATATGATAAATGGTGTTGTCTTTGTATAATAATTGCGGTTGTAATGATTGTATTATTATACCCGTTCTTTCGTTGAGCAATAATTTTCCAACCCTAACCGACTTAGAATATAATTCATAATTAACTATGAATCGATAAATGTATCAAAATTATAAACTTGTTATCGCTGTAATCTCTATAAGTAAACTGAGGAAAATTTTGACCAATTACCTAGTATTAGTCATATAAATAAAATGAGAATACGTCTAAATCCTTAAAATTCTTTTTCAGCCAATTGAATAAAGGGATGATTCCCGTCACTCGGCTTCAATTCAGAAGCTAAATTAGAGTAGGTTCAGATTATAGTAGTTAACACTACCAAAAGACAAAAATCCAGGATGAATGACAGGAACCATAGCTAGAAAATACAATTCTCCTATTTAATTGTATCGACCATTGCTTTTTTGTGAATTACGTAAGAAAATTTCGAATTTGTATCAATTTAAAAATAAAAAAAGAAAAATATTTGTGAATTATATATGGATAATTTCATCTAATAGAGTTATATTATAGCCTGCGATTGCATCATTTGTCATATATATGAATAACCAGTTGCTAGTAAAAAGAGGTGTATATTGGAAAGTTTTAAAATCTTCACCGAATGATGTTTCATATGTTTTCACATTGCTAAGAAAAAGAACTAATTGTGCAGTACCGTTAAGATCTAAGACATTTTGATAAAAAATGCTTCTTACAACAAAAAGTCGAAGGTTAAATGAGGTTGATTTATTAAAATAGAACCAATACGCATAATTACTGTTTAATGTGAAGTTTCTCACAAAACATTCATGTTGACTAAAGTTATAATATTCCGTGGTTTCAAGTGGTTTGCTGTAATCTGGTTCAGTTTCATTCAATCCATAGTAAGTTTGGTTATAATAATTGTAATAATTCTCATCATAATAGTTATCTGTTGCGGTAGGTTCTCTTGTGAATCCGAGGATACCGAATGGCAAAGATACTGACGCAATAATTAATGCTGCGATTAGACCGGATTTTTGATAAATTTGTCTAGACATAGGATGTGGTAATCTACAGTCCTATATATAAGTAGAATACTTTCTGGATAATAAAATCATAAAATGTTAGAGTTTAGTACCACAAGACACACAGAACGAATCACCAAGCCATACTCGTTTCCCGCACTGACTACATATTTTTCCTTTCCAGAATAATTCAGTACCGCACGATCCACAGAACTTTTCACCAGTCCGTACCCGCCTACCACAATGAGGACACTCTTTCCCTTTCCAGAATGTTCCGATATCTTCTACAATCACCGCAGTTCCCTTATAACGGCTTTTTTTGTTTTCCAACCACAATCCCAAATACGTATAACACTCGTAGTTAATAATGGCGTTAGCACCCATTTCTTTTGCCTTCTGTCTCATTCGATCTCTTGCACCCCCTTCTTGCCGTTTCGTTGAACCACTTAGTTTCAGTTCAATAGGTCCTATAACAGATACAACAATTTTATCAGGAATATAATCTTCTTTTGAGATGATCATTGGTAATCCTACAACTCAATGGTTAAATATAGATTAGTTTTACTTCCCGTCTCATCTTTTTCTTTTCGATTTTATATTAACTCCGCAATTTTATCACATATCCTTTTACAATCTAAAAAGATTAAGCCATATCTTACATCTTTCGTTGTAGAAACAGCTAATACAGCATTAGGACCAGCTTGTAACACTAATAAAGAACCATCGGTTCCTTTAACATATAAATGGTCCAATAATCCTTTTTTCATTTCAATAACCGACCTTTCAGCAAGAGAAAGAAGTGAAGTAATCATAGCAGCGAGACTTTCCTCTTCCGCACGTTCAAAAAAAGTAGAACCGATTACTTCCACATTTGGTAAAGCTTCAGTAGATACAATTGTAGCACCTTTTACTCCCGAATACTGTCTCTGAAGTTCAATTAAAACGTTTACAATATCTTCCCATTTCATAATTATTGAATAGATTCACCTTACGTTATTCACATAAGAATAGTCCATCACTCTTATTAAGATTTAGTCTCAGAAGTTTTAACTTTAAATCTTTAAGGCAGTATTTACTTCTAATGTCCCTTTCGCAATTACAATTTCACTCTGTTTTTCATACACAATTACTCTCTCCACGTCATTCTTCGAGATGGTTTTATTCCCATAATTCTGCACTTCAATAAAGTTATTCAATGGCGAAAAGAGCTGTTGTTTATCTACTACACCAATAATACTTTTAGTCGTTTTCCACTCAGCATCAAAAAAGTAAATTTTACAGAAAAGAATGTCTTTTTTCATACTGAACTATTAATAGGAACCTATTTAAAGAAAAATAATTGATAAAAGAAGGTTATATAATGATTTATATAGGTAAATTTGCTTATGATACTCAAAAAGGAGCTTTTCAACATGTTCGATTCTATTGTAAGCTACTTGAGTATTTGCTCAGGTAGCTATTTATAAATTTAACCCAGATAATATTATTATTAGGGGGAAAATTAAAGATGAGAAGGAAATTAAGTCTATTATTCATTATTCTAACATTCACAATGTTCACTTTTTTAATTCATAATAATAATAGAATCATTTCCGAACCACAGCCTTTTTCCGATTTATCGCTCTCGCTAGGACTTGATTGGTGGACGCAATGGGATAATGGTGAGGGGGATATGGCTTTTGACATTGCCATTGATTCTGAAGATAATATATATATTGTTGGGGAAACGGATGTGGGAAATGTATATGATATTGTATTGCTAAAGTATAATTCATCTGGTTCTCTTTTATGGAATAAAACATGGGACGGATATGATTATGAAAGACCTTATGCATTAACCCTTGATTCCTCTGGGAATATTTATGTGACCGGGAAATCTGGACCGAGTGCAAGTCTGTATGATATATTTTTAGTTAAATTTAATAATGAGGGTTTGGAACAATGGTCTCGATATTGGGGGGGTCCTGATCTCGATCATGGATATGATGTTGCTTTAGATTCAGAAAGTAATGTCTATGTCGCTGGGCTTTATACTACTCTAACATCTAAAGATATTTGTCTTCTCAAATATGATAATGCAGGAAATTATCAATGGAATAGAACTCTTGGTGATGTAAATCAAGCCGATTATGGTTATGGATTATCAATAGATAATAGCACAGATGATATATATCTTGTTGGACAATCAGGCATATACGATGGTAATGGAGATATTTTTCTTTCGAGATATAATAAACAAGGAACTCAGCAATGGAACACTTCATGGGGAAGTGGAGTAAACACTCAAACTCCTCTTAATGTTGTATTTTTTTCAAATTCTAGCATATATATCTCAGGAGAAGATGCTGGTGATTCTTTACTTATGAAATATAACAATTCAGGAGATTTACAATGGTATAAAACATGGGGTGATGTATATGATCAACGAGCTAACTCACTTTTTGTAGATAAGCAGGAGAGTTCTTACATTACAGGTTATTCAAATCTTGGGATTTTCTTATTGAAATACAATGCAACTGGAAACCTGCAATGGGAGAAATTTTGGAGTCATTCTACTAGGACTGAAGGCGAAGGAATTGCTTTAGATTCAGCTGGCTATATATATGTTACGGGATGGATCATTGGAGATATAATACTTTTAAAATATAATCAATATCCTGAGAGTTTTACTTTAAGCTCTAATCCCATCATTAGTGATAATGGCTCTTTCCGACTAAATTGGACCAGATCTAATTATGCTAACAACTATTCAGTTTATTTTCATAATAACCCCATTACTGAAATAAATTCTAGTGTGACTAAACTAGGTGAGGGGATAACAGAGCAATATTTCAACCTAACAGGCTTAACAGATGGTAACTATTATTATAAAGTGGTGTCATATAACGAGTATGGTAATTGTAGTTCAAATTGTTATAAAGCCATTGTAGATCTTTTACCTCCGTCTATAACAATACTTACACCCTCTCCCAATCAATTATGTGGAATAGCATCTCCCACTTTTTCTCTTAATATCATTGAGCCCAATCTCCAAGAAACATGGTATCGATTTAATTATGGTGAGAATATATCTTTTACTTCAGAAAATCGTTTTAACCAGTACGAGTGGAATAAATTTGGCAATGAATCTGTTATAATTTCTTTTTATGCAAAAGATCGAGTAGGTCGTGTGGATTCCGATGAGGTCACTGTTAGAAAAGACGCAAATATTCCAGAAATAGTTATTAATTATCCAAAAGAGAACGAAAAATTTGGGGAATCTTCTCCAAGGTTTTCTATTTCTGCAAGTGATGACGATTTAGTAATTTCCACATGGTATATGGTAAGTTCAGAAGAGATTTATTTATGCTCAGATACTGGTAATATAAATCAAGAAGAATGGGATTTAATACTTCCTAATAGACAAGTTTCTATAACGTTTTATGCTGAAGACAGAGCAGGAAATATTGCTGAAAAATCTGTAATCGTGATAAAGGATCCTTCTGTGGATGTCATGATTCCCATCCCTTTTTTTAGTGTCTTAGCTTTTATTGGAATAGGTATACTTTTTTCTATTATTAAAGAACTAAGAAAACACCAACATAAAAACATAAGAAGATGACTTAAGAAATAAAACAGATTTGATTTGAATGGATTTATTGAAGAATTTAACTGATGTTTTTATTAAATATAATTATGGACTAGAGGATATTTCATTTTTCATTGAAGACACTATAGAAAGTATTGAAAAAGAAAAAATAAATGCCAGCGAGGATATATTTAAAGAATTTACTATAGATTTGATTAAGGGGAAAAATAGTTTATTCCTAAAATCAGTTCATATATTTATTATTTCATATGTTGAAGCTTTCAATCGTGAATTCTTTTCGATCCTAAGAAAAAATAAAGAAGAGTTTTACAGACAAGTAGCCGGTTCAATCCCCAGAACTAATCCTACTTCGATTGAGAATTACCTTCAAAACTCATTAGAACTCGAAATAAGAAAAGAATTTCCACAATGGGATGATTTTTGTGAAAATTTGGTTAGAAGAAATAAAATCGTTCATAATAGGAGTAGGATAGATAAGGAATATATTGATTTGGTTGAAAATAATATTATATTAAAGCCTGAAATGGAATTTGGAAAAGAGATCCCACATGATTTAAATTATATAACAGGCTTAATAACAAATTGTTTTCATTATTTTGCATATACCTTCATTAAGATCATGAAATATTATTTTAATTATAATGAAGTCAGAGGATATGTCAGGAAAACTCTAAGACAGTATGCTGATGTTGATCCTAACTTTTTAGATTTTTATCCATACTAAGCAGGTAAATCCTTAACTTATTTCAAGCCTTTTTCCCATAATACTTCAAATTTATCTGGGAATTTAGCCAATTCAGAAATTAGGGTCCTTAACTTTTTGAATAGGAATTTAAATTCGACTGGATCAATTTGATAGTTAAATTTTGCTCTAATTTCGTCTGGATATTCCCATTCTCCATACCAATCATGTTTCAAGATTGCTTTAAAAGTATCTTCTAATCCTTTTATTGTATTTAATCCATTTTTAACCAATAGGGATTTTTTCTTCTCAAATTCTTCTTTTTTCATAATAATTTCTCCTATAGATTTTCTACAAAATCAAGCAATATTGTTGAGTCATTGTTTTCTTTTTGAGATTCGGGATAATCTTCTGAACAATATACACTATTATCTTCTATTCTGGTTAAGAGGAATTTATTAATCATTATTGAATTTCCAATTCTAGTAATATGTATCTTGAATAAATCATTTTGAATAGTGGTATCATTATCTTCAAAACCAAAACCAGAATTGATAAATTTTGTTTTTCCATTATTTAATAATTGCCCAAGTTTTCTAACTGCATTTCTTTCCTTTTCTAGATCAAGTCTTATTTCCTCATATTTTTTGAGTAGATTTCTTATTCGTGTTTTAAGAAATATAGTTTTGAAGTCAATCTTATTAATAGCTAATAAAATTAATCCAACTATAACTCCACCAACTATAGTTATAATTAAGGGTTCGGATATGGAGTCAGACATAATTATTCACTTTTGCTATCGAGTTTAAATAAATCAAGTTCTAAGATTATTTAAAAAATAGTATTAATATTTTAACAAAAACAGTATTAGATTTTTTTGGTTTAAACTTGATGGCATTAAGATAGTATCAAAGACAATTTTTCCTTTAAATATACTCAGTTAGTTCGATATCTACCAAACTATTAATCATGAAAAGAAAAAAAAATGTAGGTTAAATAAAAAGATGACAAAAATAAGTAGGTGTTAAAGAATTTTTGAAGATTTAAGTACAGAAAAAAGGAAGCATTTATTAAACATGAAAGGAAAAATCTATAACTACATTGAGGGGAATTGGTATCGTGATCCACCCCTTACTTCTGAAGACATTCAAAAAGAATTTAGAATTTCAAAAGCTACAGCTTCAGAACATCTATCCGATTTAGAAGAAATAGGGTTAATTATAAGAATAAAAGTGGGGAAGACAAAATATATCTATCCTACGGAATTCTATTTACTTATTCTGTTGTTCGCTCAGAAATATAAAGATGCTTCAGTATGACTTATATCTGACTTTTTTATTCATATTTCTAATATAATCTGATTTCCATGAAATGTTCTTTTCTTTTATTAATTTCAAGTTGCATTTATAATGTCTGAAATACTATTGAATTATAAGGCAGAAACTAAAAATGAATGAAAATTTAAGAAGTTATCCCTTGTTTTTTGTTCTGAGGAGATTTTCATAATAAATCCGGTTTTTCCTGAAGTCGTAGAGGTCGTACAAGTTCTTAAGTATAAATAGAGACCATACAGCAATAAGAACAGTAAACACACCTATAAGATCTAAGTTAATGCTGGAATTTTCCACATTTATCTCAATAGTTCTCGATCTCTCATACTTTAAATTTCTCGATCTCTCATACTTTAAAGACATTAAGAATTTATTTTGTTAGATCTATTTAAATGAAAAATGCATCACTGGGTTTTGTAACTACCCAAAACAGAAATGAAAAAAAATGAATTTAATTAGTTTTAATCTTCTAATCACTTTATTACTATAAATCGAGAAAAAATGGATTCTTTAATCAAATTTTAATGGATTATTCTTTAAAACTAATCTTTTGAGTGTTCTAATTTTTGCGATTGACTCGGGGAGATGCTCGAACCAAAAGTCTAAAATTACATTAGTTCAATTAAAGCTCAATTTTTGTGAAATCGTAACCACATCTTTCACATATTTTAATCTTTTCCGGATATAAAGTGTAGCATTTAGGGCACACAAACTCCTTAAAATTTTCAAAGATTTGATATAGGAGATTTATAATTTCGGAAATTTCCTGCTCATCATCATCAATCAAATTTTTGATAGATTCAGGTGATTCTGTTGCTTTAAGAAATTTTTCTAAGTTTTGTTTAAAGAAAGGAATATTAGGTAAACTTGGCTTATCTACCCTAATTGGTGAACTAATCTTTTCGGATTCAAGTTGTTTTTCGACTTCACTTTCAATTTCTGCAAGATTAAGTACAGGGGTCTCAATCCCCTCAATTTCCATCTCTTTTTTAAATTTCTGTTGAGCTTTTAAGGACTTTGTAAGCCTTTTCTCATCATTCTGAATTTTCGTCTTAAGAAAAGATATATGGCGCCCTTTCATGCTTGTAAGGCTATTAATTAAGTATTTTTTTACATTGCCTAGACGCAATTTAATATTGTTATCGAAACAATATTTTAAGCGATCCTCCCAAAAAGCATGCTCCCAAAAATTGCGGTATTTCACAAGACAATATTTAACATCTTCTACATCTTTTGTGAAAAGCTTCTCTTTACTTTTTAAAGTTGTTTCCTCCAATCTTTTTTTATGAATTTGATCTTCAATTAATACATCGATTTCCTCTCTAAATTTCTCAAGTTCGTTTTCTTGTTGCTTAATTAACTTCTTAAGCTCTATAACACGTCGTTCATACGCCTCATAACGTAGATGATACCACTCTATATTCTTTTTTTTCTTCATTCATTGATCACTAGGAATTCTTTACATAATATATAGGATTTCCATTATTTAAGATTTGAAGTGATTAACAGCAGCAGAAAAAAGGAAAAATGGACAATATGACTGAAATGTTTAAGAAATTTAAAGGCACGAAAATTTCTCAATTAGAGGCTAGATTTCTCCAAGGGAATGCTCAATATTTCGGTTATAAATTTATTTAAACTCCGAAAGTTTGTCAAATTAGAGATTTGTTATTTCTTTCCTATTAGGTTTATATACAATAGTGTCTAATTGTTTCATAAAAGAAAGCTATATGATAAGTATTTTCCTTATTATTCTATTCCTTATTTCTAAAAGATGGGTTTAATTCAGGATACTTATCTATAAATTTGGTATTCTTTTCCATAATTCTTCTTGAGAAACCCTGGGAAATGAGAGCATCAAACGTTTAATTCTTACCTTATTAAAAAAACAAGGAATAATGGATTCACCTTATCGTGTTCACCTAACAATAGTCCCGCACTCTTATTAAGATTTAGTTTTATTCTATCTAGCTTTCAATCTTTAAAGCAGTATTTACTTCTAAAGTATCTTTCGCAATAGCAATCCCACTTTTCTTTTCATAGATAATTATGCGTTCCACATCATGTTTCGAAATAATCTTATTCTCATAATTCTTGACTTCGATAAAGCTATTTAAAGGCGAAAAGAGTTGTTGGGTATCAACTTCCCCTATGATTTTTCTGGTAGTTTGCCACTCGTGGTCAAAGAAATAGATTTCACAATACACGATTTTTATTCTCATATCCTCATATTTGAAAGGTCTTTTATAAAGAAAAATAATTTTCTGGAGTAGTTTTTTTCTATTTGCTTATTCTGTTCTTCGCTCAGAAATATAAAGATGCTACGAAATGTTCTTGAATTTCAATTAGTTTCAAATCTCATCAAATACACTTTAAAATGAAATCAATTTCACATTCCTTTAAAAAAAAAATCAAAAAAAAGGGTTACCCCCTTAAATATTATTAATTTTATGTTTACTAAGGGATTTTTAGACCTACTATTTCCATGGATTCTGCTAATGTGGCCAAAATGTCAAATTTTGGCATATTAAGTGGGATTCTTTCCTTGCTTTGCAGAGCGCTGAAAGACCTCCTGCGATGAATAATTCAGTAGGCGATACTCACATTAACTGATAAAATTATAAAGGCAAAATTTATACTATTTCTTGAAGACTAAATTTTACTTTTATGTAAATAAAATAATTATAATAAAAATGGAAGAAATAATATATTGGTTGATTTCAATCATAATTGTCGTTGTCATAATATATTTTTTAATAAAATTTTTTATTGAAATATACCTGTAAGTAAAAAAAACGCGTAAGATCTGGATTAGTCGAGGATATTGCCTTAAAATTCATGAAAATGAGGTTAGCAAAAGACGAAAGAAGAACTTATTAGAATAGCGTTTTTACCAAAAAAGCTTACGCAATTTTGATTATGAGTCATGTGTTTCCATATCTGTTCTGTTTCCTTCCTGCTCTTTTTTTATTGGTGTTAAATGCTGCTTTTTATAGATGAGCTCGACTAATTTTGATATCTTTCTAAGTAATTAGTCATTGGTTCCAAATAAGATGTACTTGGTATGCATTGAAGAAAATTATTTATTATTTCTTCGGGCACAATCACTCCTGTAAAATTTTGATAAAAATATTTTGAAGTTGAGTCTTTTTGTCTTATAATAATATATTTCAGGGAATGTACAGTTTTATATTCGCGAAGGAGAAGAGAAAGTCCATATCACAGGCGACTTAGAAGCTGCCCAAAAATTATTACATTAATTCTATTATTCTTTTGTATTAATTCAAGTTACATTTAAAATGTCTGAAATCCTATTGAATTATAAGGCAGAAACTAAAAATGAATGAAAACTTAAGACGTTATCAATATGATCCAAATCAATACTAAAGACGGTTCACTAATTTTCTTTCTAAAAAACGTTTTTTCTGAAACCTTGGCAGTCGAAGATGAGCTTTTTAGTAGCTTTTTAACCGCATTTAATTCCCTTAGCGATGAGTTTTTTTCTAAAGGGCTCGATCGTATTAAAATTGGTGAATATACGATGTTATAGAAGCCGTTGGAAGACTTTTTCGTTTGTTATTTGTTCAAGGGTCATTCTTATCACCCGTTGCAGAAGTTAACGCGGTTTACAGAAGCAATTAAGGAAAATCCGGAAATTTGGCAAGTCTTCAATGAGTTAGTTAAAACCAGTGAGACGGTCGAACTCGATAAGTACCCTGTCATTAAAAAGTTGATCGATGAGATTTTTTATGAAAAAGAGGTTTGCTTATATTGTAAGTATTGTGCTTCTAAACTCACAGAAAAGCAAAAAATATGTCCTGAATTCATTTTTAAATACTTCTGGATTAATCCCTTTTTTTGACATCTTAAGAACGAATCGTTTTGGAGCCGATTTTGGGCTTCTTTCTGAGTATATCACATGAATAAAACAGAGTTTAGAGGAAATTGTCGGTAAATTCCTTTTTATTATTATCTTTTTAACTTCAACTTGTTCAAATGATTTAGTATTATGCAATATTTCTTCAAGTAATATAGGAGTAAGTTCCTTCTTATCAGTAATTATTTTCATCTTTGGATCAACTTTGGAGTCAAAAATTATTATTAATTTGTAATCAAAAATCAATATTTAACATTTATGTGAAAATTGGATGGAAAGGTAAATGCAGCAACTGATTTCAATGAAAATTCCTTTCAAAAATCTTAAAAAAAATATATGACTGTACTTTTTATTAGATGATTTTGAATCAGTTCAAATGAAATCGCAATGGCACTGCTGACCTGCTGTTTCTGGATAAAGTCAATAAGGAGCTCCTTGTCAATAGCGCTCACATCGATGTTCTCAACCACTTTCTCAATCTCATTCTCAATCTCAAGCACCTGCTTCTCGATCGCCTTCCCGATTTTCCGATGGATGCCCCACGTTCCCAAGAATCTCTGCTCCACAGGATTGGTAGGGATGATGACTTTCTTGATTTTCTCGCGAACTGTCTTTCGCACCAAATCCGAGATGCTCGTTCTATACTGTACATTACCAAATCCATATATGACAATATGGACATTGTTGTCTTACCTTCGGGATTTTTTTCTTACAATGTGGACAGTTTTTTAATTCCCCTTCATGTTCTAAATTTGTTTTATTTTTGGAATATTTTGATTTCTTTAGTCTTTCATGATGCTTCTTATCGCTTTTTACATCCCGATAAGTTACAATGATTATTGTTATACCTGCAATCGCAAAAATTATCATCATAATCAACGCTCCATAGACTGGAAATTCGCCTTCATCAGTAACGGTCCCCGCGTCGCTTCCCCACCAATGTTCATCATATCGAAGAGAATAATAGAAGTTTTCCCAGGAGACTAAAGCATAAATAAGTATTGGGAATGAGATACCACACATTAGCAGACCCATCAAAAACTTTTTCGAATTGTTCATTAGAATATTTATTTGTAAGGAATCAACTACTTATTGGAATCTAATTAATTAATAGAAATAGTGATATTAAAACGTATCTCATTTTTTTAACGCTTTCTTATTTTTTTTATTTATTATAAATAAGAACAACCTCTAAAATGGTATATAAAGAAAAAATCATCATTGATTTTGCTTAAAAGAAACTAATGACCTAACAAAAGCTTTTAAACCTTTTCTTCTCTTATTCTCTCTATCTTTTTTTAAATACGTTTTCATTAAGTTTACAAAGATATTAAATAATCAAATATAATCAATTCATATAATAATCTATGCACTTTTGGCGAAAAAAATTAATTAAAATATCTTTAGGATTTTTTCAATTAAATATGAATGAGAGAGGGTAGAACAATATATGAGAGGATATTGGTGTAAAAATTGTAATAAAATGGTCGATATGAGAAAAGAACACACTTTTCTTGCAAGACTTTACCTAATAAGACGGGTTTGTGCCATATGTGGCAAAAAAGTAAAAAAAAGAGGATTCCAAAATAAGCAAACTGAAATAAAGAAAGAGGGGATATAATCTATTCTTGTAAATTTACAGGTTAAAAAACCTTCTCAAATAATTAAATTTTTATATTTCAAGGATTCATAAGTATTAAATAGTAGCTGACCATCTTTTTACATAATAGTCTAAATTGTAGACTTTACAAATTAAAGGTGAAAGTAAAATATTTTCTATAAAGAGTATAATTATCTTTATCTCTTTCTTGATACTTGGAATTATTCTTATTGTGGTTGGATTGGTTCGATATGACTATTACATGTATTCAGATCCATATATGGGTCCAGAGTATGCAAATGCTGCTGCAATGTCTTGGGTTTATATATCGGGTTTTGTACTCGTTAGTCTCGACATTTTGGGTGCTATTGTGGTTTTAATCCGCTCTAGGCGTAAAAAGTAAGAATTGGAATTTAGAAATCTAACATAAAAATATAAAATAAATAAGGTGAATGTAATGGCAGAAGCTAAAGATTATATTTGGTTATGTCCTTTTATTGGTGCCATCCTTACTGGAATTAGTCTTTTTACTCCCGCTGCATATAAATCTACCGGAGATGGGTTAGTATTTCTTTGGATGTATGGTTTTGCTTTATTGACTGGTGGAGAGGGTCCTGAACCTGACTATGTGTTTACACATACTACACCTGGATATTATATTCCTGGAATTGTCGCTACAGTATTCTTAACTATTTGTGTAATTATATTGTTCGTTTCATCCCTTACTCATAGAAAAAAAGAGACTCCTGGTTCATGGATTGCGTTAGGTATCCTTCTCATTTTAGGGGTAATTTATTTTATAGTAGGTGTAGAGATAGGTGTTGCAACTAGTTTTTGGGGAGAAGAGTATAATTATAATCCTGGTTTCGCAGTTATTGCCCCATTCATAGGGGGCGGAATAACACTTTTAGGAGCGGTTTTAGGCAAAACTATTGGTAGACAAGAAGGTATTGTTAAACCTGCAGCTATTCCCCAGGTAGAAAAACCCGCTCCTGTAGCTGAAGCGCCTCCTCCTAGTCCTACCGCAGAAGAACCTAAAGATTTCCGCTTTTGCACTGAATGCGGCGCGAAAATTATGTATAAAGAGAATAAATTTTGTGCTAGCTGTGGATATAAAATTATTCGTCTCACATAATATGATATATAGCTAAGATGATTAATTGGATGCTATATTATCATGAAATACATCTGAATATAACATCAATACAATATAGTCATATTTAGCTATTAATTAGTTCAAAATTTATTCCGTACCCATTTTCTTTCTAACGTTCTTTATTTAAAATTTCAAGTAGCTCCGATTTTACTTTTAAAAATGATGGAAAGGTCCAAGACATCATTTTTGGGTAAACCATTGTCATAAAAAACTGAGGATCTAAGTTATAAACAGTTTCTACAATTTCTAAATATTCTGAATTAGAAAGATGTTGATACTCTTCACTGTCCCATAATTTGCGTAATCTATATAAAAATTCCTTCCTCTTTAATTTTTCATATAATCCCAATTCATATATTTCTATAAATGAACTAATAGTTTGATAAACATTTTTACACAAAGCCTTAAAAACATTATTTATATCTTCTTTTTTTGAAGAAGGTAGGGTTAATCTGACCATTCTCATAGCTTGTACTACTGCTTTAAATTGTTTCGTTCTTGAGAGATTGCTTATATTTTCAACTTTGTCTACAATCAGGCTATATAGTATGCCATTACTTTTTTTCTTCAATCTAACATGATTACTAGTTTTAAATTGAAATCCATAACAGGGTAATTCTTGAAATGTAGAACCTTCAATCATGCCTATTTTACTCTTATCCCTCTTAGTCTCACCCGTCACACCTGCTATAGCCAAATCCAATAAACCGAATCCCCACCAACGACCACCCTTTGCTGAAAGTTTTCCATGAGCAATGATTCTATAATTAGTTATATATATTCTTCCATCAACTGATGCTTTTACCGGCGTTGATACAACTTTCATTGTTGGATTCGTTTCTGTTATTTCACCATTACATTCATAAAGTATTTGTTCTCCCTCATATAAACAAAACTTCTCTATGATATATTTTTCCATTTCCTTTTTATTTACTTCTTCATAAAGTCTTCTTGCTCCATAAATGTGCTTCATAAAATATTCTGGATTTAATTTGAAGACTTCTCCTATGAAATCGTAAAATTTTGAATCAGAAAGGCCCTGAAACTCCTCTTTAGTACGTAAATCATATAAATAAGTTATAACGCGATTACTAGATGGTTGAGTACTCTTAAATTCTTCATGAATATTACTAAATACTTGGTTTAAATCACCTATTTTATTTAATTCATTCATTGTTCTTCTCCTCCAAATATATATATTATATATTTCTATTTAAATATTCAGTCCTAAAGCTATCTGTTAGGTTTTATATCATGATAAACTGAGAGAGAAAAAGGAGGGGAGAATGGCACAGAGTCAAGAAATGAGCATGAATTCGCCAAAATTCAAAAAGTGCCACAAACCCCCCGTAGTTGAGTATTAAAATAGTGAATAGGCATGATACAATCTCAATCCCGAATATAGAAATTATATGAGTATGTATAGTATATCTATATAGTATTCATCGAGCTATTTAAACTACGAAAGTTTGCCAAATTAGAAATTTGTAGTTTCAACTGTATAAAACTAATTTTATCTAAAGATGCACCAAAGGCTTTTAAGAAAACACCTCTTCTTTAATTTTAATCCATATACTGCATTTTTTCAAATAATGACTTTAGAACTTCCAAAACAGTTAACTCACGCAAAAGAACTTATGGATCACGCTAAATTAGATGAAACGCTTGAGATCATTGAACAGTTTGAAAAGAGGGAATCGCTCTCACCCGCAGATCAGCTCTCAGTACTTTTAATAAAAGGAAAAGTTTATCTCTATAAACAACGAACAAGGAAAGCTCTGCAAGCTTTCGAAGTTGCATATGAAATGAGTCAAGATTTAGGATTAGTATCTGAATCTGTCCAGGCTCTTATCGGAAAAGCATATATAGGGTTTATTGGGGATCTCGATAGGGCCCTTACTTATGTTTTAGATGCTGAAAGAAACCTGAATTCTCTTGACGATGATCCTTCTACAGGGATGTTTAAAAGAGATGAGAAAGCCTCATTCAAGATACGAGTGGTAAATTTACGGCGGTCTAAATTGTAAAATGCTCCAGATGGAGATTTCTTAACCTGTATTGAATCTAAAGGAGAGCAGAGGATAATATCCCCTACTTTATATAATTCATCAGATTCAGGATGTTTTATATCAACCATATCAAAAATATTATTCGCAACAAGATCCCACCAATCATGACTTAATCTATTGCTAGCTTTCTTCTCAACTAAACAGACTGAATAACCCTCTCGGGCTAGATTACGGCTAAATAAACAACCTGCAGCACCTGCTCCAACAACAACCACATCATAATTTCTATTCGGATTTCTCATATTAAAGAAAACGGAAATGGTTGTTTAAAAAGGTTTCTGCTCAAAAAGAAGAGATTTAAAAATAAAAAAATTGAAACCCGCGTTATTTAGAAATAAGATATGGTAATAATTATTTTATCAAAGATATTAAATAATAACTTTGTATCCTTTTTACATAAGGATAAGATTTAGAAGGTGGAATTGTTAAGAAATGTACGATGCAACCTATAAAATTATGTTGTTGGGGGAAGAAGGAGTAGGAAAAAAAACCTTTGGTCAAACCTACCTAAATGATTTTTTT
>JAHQWY010000239.1 GCA_029856445.1 Promethearchaeia archaeon | reverse complement strand
CATATCTAACAAACATATTATTTACAGAACCTATTAATTCTCCATTTAAATTCACGTCTGCTATTGTATCTAATCCATTGAACCGCAATATAATATGCTTATGTTCTAAAAATTCTGGATCCAAGTCGAATTCTCTTCTATAAATCCAATTAGATTCAAAAACCCATTTCATTTCATGTTCATTTACCCCATAAAAAGGATCCTCAATAATATTATTTTCAAGTAGAGCTTCAAATACAGATCCAGGGACTTGAGTATCTATATCGATTGATTTATCAGGATTCTTTAATTCCCATAATCCATCCAATGAAATTTTTTCGACTTTTTGTGAGATATTTACCAACTCCAAAGAGATAGAATGTAATTATAAAAGAATTTTAATTTAAAAATGAAATAAATCTTAAATAAATTGATATCAAGTATTGCATTAATTAGAACTATAAATATAATAGAGTAATAAAATGAACCACTATCTTTTCTTAGTAACTGTCCCAAATATTGAAGAGGGACAAGAAATTGCCAAGAATTTAGTAGAAAGCAAACTTGCTGCTTGTGTTAACATTATTAAAGATATTTTTTCAGTATATAGATGGAAAGGGGACATTGAGGAAGATAACGAGCATTTATTATTGATCAAAACTACCGAAGAGAAGAGTAACTTATTAATTCAAAAAATTACACAAATCCATTCATATGAAAATCCGGAATGTATTGGCCTAAAGATTGAAAAAGGTTCTAAAAAATATTTAAATTGGATTGAAGACGTTGTTGAATGAATAAAAAATAATATTATAAAAATCATGGTAAGTGATGCTTTTCAAGTAGATTGGATTTTTGTTGATACCGTTATAATAATTTTGCTATTCTTGCTACTGATAGGTGTAAAAATTTTCAAAACAACCCATCGATGGCGTACTGGCTTTTCTAATAAGGCTTTAGATTGCTATACTTTTCCAAAATCATTTAATCTTGAAAATGTTCAATATATCTCAATAAAAAATTGTAATTTAACGAGGAATTTATCTCAACATAGACAATATGACACAGAGCCTTTAATCTTAATTTTAAGAACTAAATTCAAAAAACAGTTAACAAAAGTAATAACAGAGGGATTGAGTAGTTATGGATTTAATGTTATTAATTTAAAACTGAAAATTAAATTGAGTCAAAGCTCAATTACATCTAGAAAAATTATAAATAATGAGTTAAAGTTTCTAATCTCCTTAATACTGGATTATTTTAAACATGAAGATCTTATTGTGAATTCTAAACACGTTCTATTAAATTTATCAAAACCTTTCTTCCCAAAGTTAGAAATTCAAAAAGATCCAGAAATGATTGGATTAGTACTAATTAATCCAAGAATGAATAAATACAATATTGGAAGTTTAAAAGAAATTTTAATTGCTAAATCTCAAACTACTCAATTTTTTTATATTTTTAGTAAAAGAAGCTTCTTTATTTTTAAGAATTCTAATTTAAAACATTTTTGCATGGAATTTGATAAAAATAATAAAAGTAAGGTAGAATTAATAACACTAAACAAATCCACTAAGAGTTTTAAGTACTATGAAACGATTCTATTAGGCATTATTATTAATATATTAGAAAATAAATTAATAAAAGCTATAAATAATACTTAATTGATGAATGAAGGCAAAATTTTAAGAGATCACCACAATATTATAACTTACTCGGAAGATAAATGGGCTTTACTAAAAAAGAAAAGAGTAAATGCAATAAAATTATTAGAATTGTTTGAGAATGAGGGATTTAAACCCTTTATATATGGAAGCATTGCCCGTGGTGATGTTCACGAGTTTAGTGATATTGATATTGTTTTCACTCAAACAATTCCCTCATTCCAAATAGAATATATATTGAATAAAAATGGATACGAAAATTATTTCAGAGAAATAATAATGGCAACACCGCTGGATTCAATCAAATTATATATTCACTTAAGTGAAATGGAGAGTATCACCATTCCTCTTACAAAACTTGACAAGAATGTTTTTGAATTTTATAATTTTGGAGGGAAAATAGCTTTATATGAGTTGAAATCAGGGATCAGAGTAGCTGGAATTGATAAAAGACTTGTGCTAATCAAACCTAATCAAAAAGGCCACGAAGAAATTTCAATAATAGGGAATGAAGCTCTTGCTGCTAAAGAAGTAGGAGTTGACATTGATACTGTGAATGAACGCAAGAGAGTACTATTAAAAAGAGAGAAACATGGAAGAACTGGTGTATTTTTAAAAAGGAGTCTTAATTTTGATGAATCCACCGAGGAAGTGTTAAAAAATCTTGCTAAAAGAAAGGCAATAGTGAGAAAAAAAATCCTTAAATCATGAAAACCGCTAAAATTATTAAATCGAAAGAAACCAATTTATATATAAAGGGGAGAGGACTTCCTAAAGGGTGTAAACTTTGTTTAAAAGGACAAAAAGCAGTTTTATTTTTAAATGGGATATGTCAAAAACCTGACCACTGCTCTTGGTATTGTCCAATATCAATAGAAAGAAGAGATAAAGACTTAACTTTTGCCAATGAGATTGAAATAAGCTCCAAAGAAGGTTTGTTAGAAGAAATCAATAATATCGATGCTAAAGGAATGAGTATTACTGGCGGTGAACCACTTACTGAATTGAATTTGCAGAAAACTTTTGAATATATTGATTATATCAAAAACCAAAAAGGGAAAAAATTTCATGTTCATTTGTATACGAATGGTATCAATTTCAGTAATACAATTGCAAATAAACTCGCTTTAGTAGGATTAGATGAGATTAGATTCCATCCTCCCAAAGAAAATTGGTCAAATATTGAACTTGCTTTGAATAGGGGATTTGTTGTTGGCGCAGAAGTACCTATTATACCTAATAAAGAAAAAATGAAGGAGCTTCAAGAATTTATCATTTATCTCAATAAAATAGGCGTAGACTTTCTGAATTTAAATGAATTTGAATATTGTTTTCCTAATAGTGAGTCATTAAAAAACCGAGGTTATCAATTGAAACAAGGTTCTGTTGCATCTGTAGTCAATAGCCATGAAGCTGCAATTGATCTAATGAAAGATATGAGCAACAAAGTTTCTATCAAAATGCATTTTTGTCCAATACATTCAAAAGATTATCACCAACTGAAAAACAGGTACTTACGAAGGGCTAAAAATATAAAATTACCATTTGAGATAATCAACGAAGATGGTCTATTGATGTTTGCACAAATTGAGGGAAATATTGATGATTTAGATAAGTTAAACAATTTCTTATTATCAGAATTGAAAATAAATAAAGATCTTATATTGTTCAATGGGAAGAACATAAAGTTGCCTTTAGATCTCTCAATAAAACACCAATTTATATCATTATTGGAAAATTTACAACTTAAAGGATATATTGTGGAAATGACACCGTTTAGAAAGCAAAAATATCAACAAATAACCGAAAAAACTCCAATAAAATTATTTAAAAAAGAATTTGGTTTTAATGAAAGTTAAAAATGTAAATTCAAAAGATTTAAAACAAGTTATGAACCTTGAAAAGGAAGTTTTTGGGGAAAATGCTTTTTCCAAGAGATTAATGGAGCAATTAATACATCGCAATACTTTCTTCTTGAAATTAGTAAATAATAGTAATAGTAATGATCTTATAGGTTTTATAATTGTAATAAGAGATAGATTAGACCGAGTTAATATTATTAATTTTCTTATAAACCCTAGATTTCAAAATAAAGGCTATGGGACTCTTCTCTTAAAAAATGCCCTACAAAGAATAACACAATTAGAAGATGTCAAGAAAGTAGTATTAAATGTTCAGGTAAGTAATACACCTGCAATTAAATTATATGAGAAATTTAATTTTAAAAAGGAACCAGACAGAATTGTCAATTATTATCAGTCTGGGGAAAGTGCCTATTTCATGGAACTTTCTCTATAACAAAGACTTATATAAAAATTCTATTATATTTTGTGTAAATATCAATATTAATTATTTCAGATCAATTTTAAATAAAAGGGGTTGATAAGAAGTGGCACCCATTGATAAAGATCTACAAGAAGAAATTAAGAAAGGTGTTTCGCTCGCTAAAGTTGATGAAGAAGAACTCCGAAGACGGGAAGAAGAAAAGAAGAAACGCATGGAAGAACTCGAAAAAGTAAAAGCAGCTTTAGGAGCAAAAGATTAAGGTTTTCTATTTTAATAAATGTATTTTTTTATCTTTTTTTATTAATAAAATTTTGAAATTTCTCAATCTTAAATTAAAATAATCTTATTTTAAAGAATAGATTAATTTTAATTAGCAATAATTTGGAGTTAGTTTTAGGATTTGAAAATCATAGAATTTGATCAAAAAAATAAAGAGATCACGGTTAAACCTGAGAATCTTAATGATTTATGGACTCTTTATAATGTCATAAGTAAGGGTGATGAAATTTCTGCCCGTACACAGAGAAGAGTGGTGTTGAAAGAAGGATCCAAAGGAGAAAGAAAAACAATGAGATTAAAATTGAAAGTTGAAACGGTTGCCTTTCACGAATTTTCAAATCGTCTAAGGGTAAAAGGAAAAATACTTGAAGGTCCAGATGATTATGTTAGCTACGGGTCTTATCACACATTTAACATAGAAAAATTACAGAAGATTACAATAACTAAGGAAAATTGGGCTAAATATGAGTTAAGAAGATTAAAAGAGAGTTCTAAATTTGAAAATAACTTTATTATCCTACTTATAGCAGTTGAAACAGGTTTAGCAACAATCGCTCTAATTACTAACTTCAGTCATAAAAGGATTGCCACCATCAAATCTCACATTCCAGGAAAAAGGTATCAACAAACTTATCGTAATAAGGCATTAATTGAATTTTATGAGAGTATTGGGAAGGTCGTAAAGGAAAATTTAACATCTCATAATGTAAATTTAACAATCTTTTGTGGTCCAGGAAATACTAAAGATTATTTAGTAGAATATCTACGAAAAAAGCTTAATTCTAGTTATTTAAAAAGAATCGAGACTTGCCATGCAAGTTCAGGAACAGAAAGTGCTATAATAGAAACACTAAAATCCAAGCAACTAGCGAGATTAAAGAAAGAAGTGAAGATCTTACAAGAAACGGAACTCATTGAGAATGTTCTTTCTCAATTCGCTCTTGATGCTGATCTTATTGTTATAGGTGTAGATGAGGTTTCTAATGCTTCTGAAAAGGGGGCTATAAAACAACTTTTAATCGCTGATGTAATGATTCGAGGAGCTTCTAAGGATCATAAGTTAAAAATTGAAGAAATCATTACAAATGTGGAGAAGTCTGGTGGGGAAATTAATATTTTAAGCACTGAGAATGTTGCTGGAGAACAATTGGAAAACTTGGGATCATTAGTTGGAATTTTACGATATAAATTTTAGTAATTTAATATGACAGCTAATCTAATCTATGTGAATAAAGAATCTGGTATTCCCCTATATGGAATAGATTATATAGGAATCATAGATCGAGGTACAAATGTCATAGAACTTAAACCTTTAACATTATGCAACCTCAAATGTAAATACTGTTTTGTAAGTGCTGGTGCTTATACTAATAATTTTATTGTGGAACCAGGCTACCTAATCGAGAAACTTGATCCTATAATAGAAAAAAAAGGAAGGAACAACATTGAAATTCATTTAGCTCCATATGGAGAAATTTTGCTTTATCCAAAACTTATAGAGTTTATAGAAGATCTTTGGAAGATTAATGGAATTGAAACTATCTCAATGCAATCTAACGGAACACTCCTTAATCAAAAAATAATTAAAAAATTTGAAGAAATAGGATTAACACGTATTAATATCAGTTTAAATACTTTAAATAAAGAAAAAGCAAACTACTTATGTGATTCAAATTTCGAT
>JAHQWY010000238.1 GCA_029856445.1 Promethearchaeia archaeon | reverse complement strand
ATTCCTATTTGAGTTTTATAAGCTGTAAAAGTATTTTGGAGCAAATAATGAACTGTAAGTGGACCAATACCTCCTGGAGAAGGAGTAATTCTACCGCACTTTTTATAAACATCCTCGAAATTAACATCTCCACATAATTTTCCATTGACTCTATTGATGCCCACATCGATTATAATTGCACCATTCTTAATTTTTTCTTTAGTTACAAAATTTGGATGCCTTACAGCCACAACTAATATATCTGCTCTTTTCATATGATTTTCAATATTTTTAGTCGATGTATGACAAACTGAAATAGTAGCATTCCGTTTAAGCATCATAAAGATTAAAGGTTTACCAACCAGGTTTGAACGATTAATTATCACTACATCCTTCCCTTTTATTTCAATATTATAGTATTCCAGTAGGGTAATAATTCCTTTGGGTGTACAGGGGGCTAATTTTTCATTATAATCATAAAGATTTCCCTTATTTACAGGAGTTAATCCATCTACATCCTTTTTTGGAGATATATTTTTAATGTACGATAATTTATTAGGTGCTTGGATTTTTGGGAGAGGTAGCTGTAGTAAAATGCCATGTACATCATCATTTTTATTAAGCTTATTGATTTCTTTTATTATCTTCTCCCTTGAACTTTGTTCATCTAACTCCACGATTTCAGATTCAATCCCTACGAAGGAGCTAGTTCTCTTCTTCATATTTAAATAGACTTTTGAAGCGGGATCTTCTCCAACTAGAATAGTTACTAATTTAGGTTTAATATCAGTTTTATCAACTACTTCTTTAATTTTAACTTTCAAAGTTAAATTTAATTTATCTGCTAAATCCTTTCCGTCTAATATTTTATTATTCATAGTTAGATATTTATAATAAATTTAGAATTATAGACATATAAAAATAAGAAAGCCTTATTTGAATTTTTTTTGGTTTTTAGAAAAAAATACTAAATTCTCCTTCTTCGCCAAATTATGACACCTATTACCGCTACTACACCTATACTCGCAAAAATAATAAATAGAGTCCAATAATTAAATTCTACCATAAATACTTCTGCTTTCAATTTACCTAAAGAACCAAATATTTCCAAAGTTTTAAATGCATAATATGAAGAAACTACAGATGACATTAACTGACTAGTTCCTTCTGTTATATCCGCAAAACCACCATCTTGAAAATATTGCCGTGTTAATATCCATTTTACAGTTTGATCTTTATTAAGCACATTTTCATCGATGAGTGAAATCGCGTATATGCAATGGTAAGTACTACTGATTAAGGCGTAATTAGCTGTAAGATCAGGTAGACATCCTCCGAAATTATTTGGATCTGATGGATTTTGTATATAAAAAGAATTTAAGTATATTAATGTCTGACTTTTATTCGCTAAATAATCAACAGAAAAATTTAACGTTTCTAAAAGAGAAACGGCATAATATGTGGTAAGTAAATTAGAAGATAAACTACTATTTCCCCCATATCCACCATCACTATTATTACATAAAATAATCCAGTCTTTGTGAATAGTTTCATTTGGGATAGGTTCATCTATCAAATTGAAAATTTGAACTACAAAGTAAGTTGAACTCATACTTGCTAATGTAGAGCTATTTGAAAATGAAAAACCTCCACTAATTTGTTCAGTTCCATTAATGAATAGATGAATTCTATTTTTTAAATTTAAAAAATTCACATTAGTTGAATAATCTTCATCAATGAAAAATAACGATTTGAGTAAATAATACAAATCATAGAGTACAATATCATCACTATCAAACATACTCTCTAATTCTGTCTCCAATTTTGTTGTAAGATCAGTAGCTTCATGAGCATTTAGATCATAATAATCTAATATTTCTAATGCATAAGCTGTTGCTTCATTAATAGGCTCTCCAGCTCCAACCCCATTTTTAAAACCTTCACCTTCAACCTCAGTGTCATAAAGAAAATCTTTTAAATATGTCTTTCGCGTTTTGCCTAATACAATCGGTATTATATTTAATGTAAATAAAAACACTAGAAATAGAATAGTGAAATACCGATATTTACTCTTCAAATAAAAAACCTAAGCTAAATGAATAAAATTTTAATTTTTTAAATTTACCTTAAAATTAAAAATTATCTATCAAAAGAACTTAATAGTTAGATATCTTTATTTAAAGATATAGAAATTCTTACTCCTATTTTAAATTCTTTAATTTTATAGAATTTCGCTTATATCCCGATATAATAGATCTCTATTTGATTGAAATTGCTCAAAGGTAATAAAAAGATTTTGAAAGGAAGGTAAGCTTCCTAAAATAGCCGCTCCGTTGAAAATAGTAAATTGCAGATTATCTGGCACATAAAGTTTCAAAACTTTACTAGAAGCCTCCATATATTCTGTAAATTCTTGAGCAGGTGTCTTTGTTTTTATAACTTCTGGAATATCTGATTTCTCTAAACTTTCTATTGATCTTCCACAATAAGGACAAAATAAAGATGTAACATCTGCAATCTCTTTATTACAGAAAGGACATATCCCTTTTTTTGGTTCTTCTTTTTTATCTTGAGAAGATAAATCAAATTTTATTTCGGGTAAAACTAATCTTCCCCCACATGAAGGACAAAATTCAATACCAGAAGAAAGATCTACAAATGCTCCACAGTGACTACAGGTCTCTCGCTTTTTCTTGGACATTTCAGCTGCTTGGAGTTGGATTAATTCATTTTTTACAGTTGATAATACTGGTTTTGCTCTTGGTATTGTCCCTAATTGAGGAAGTACGGCATTCATTTCAGATTCGAATCTCTCTTCAAAACCACTATATGAAAGATTACCTCCTGAAATAACAATATGAGATAGTAATTCATGCCAATAATTATTATCCAATACTCTTAGACTTGCTATTACAGCATCAGTCAAATTCATAACTGAACTATATCCTAGCATATTGGGATTAAATAAAACTTCTGGTGCTTGGAAAAGAATATAATTTGGAATGTTTATTGTTGAGCCGTCTGGCATCGGAGTACTGAATACTTCATTTGTTTTTGGTGGATTGTTTGGATCTAATACAAAATAACAATTTTTTTCTTTGATTTCTTGAATAATCTCATCAACCGCACTTGATGCTATATTAATTCCTTCCCTCATTAAAAGATTCTTTAAATTGTGATTAACGTCAACACCAGCTAGGGTTAGTTTCTGTACCGAATGTTCAATCATTTGTCCATTAATTATAGGTACTATCCAAGTAAGACCTGCACCCGATTCTATGACTAATCCTGTAGTTAGTCCTACACTAAATAATGATAGTAATGGTGTAGGCATCATAATCAGGCTTCTAACACGATGAGTTTCAAATAAAAGTCTTGCGATGTATTCTTTGGTTTCTTTATTCATGAAAGGTGATTCACAATATAGAACGGGATATTCTGATAAATTTTCAATTCTTAATAGAGAATAAAAAATATAATTAAGAATTTCATAGAAACTATCCCAATCCATAATAGACCCTCTTTCTATAGGATGTTTGATTTTAAGAACGCCCCTCATTCGTGAAACATCGTGACCAACATACATACTTCGAGCACTGACATCAACCATCACAGCCTTATATTTTTCAGTACCAGTTATACATGGAAATACAAATCTAGGGCTAGGTTCTCCTGCAAATCCAACCTTTACATAGGCAGAACCTATATCAACTATGATTGGTGTACCAGGTAAGGGTAATGCCATTTTGAATCAACTAATCCTTTTTTTTAATTAATGCTATTAATTACCAAAAATATGATTTTTCTAGTTTTTATAATTTTATTATGTTTTCATATAGTCAAATAATTTTTTTAAGATTTCTCCTTGCACTATTAATCCAATTAATTGGTTTTCATTATTTACAACAGGCAAACGTTGGATATTCTTTTCAAACATTATTTCTAAAATATTCTTTAATGTATCATCCTTTTTAACAACAAAAGGTTCAGATGTCATTAAATCTTTAACAGTAGTGTTTGGGGATTCTAAACTCATAGCAAATCTAGCTAATCGTATATCCCTTTGGGTGATAATTCCGATTAATTGATTATTTTTTTGATTTTTCACTACAGGAAGACCCCCTATTTTCTTCCTCAACATCAAAAGTTCGGTTGCACTTATTTTTTCATCTGGAGTTATAGAAAGGGGGTTCTTTATCATTATCTCTGATGCTTTTATCTCACTTAATTTTTGTAAGAGATCTTCCCCCATATTAGAACCCCATGCATGAAATTATTTTAAATTGCTTTTCTAAAAAATTCTATTTCATTTTACTATTCTTAATGAAAATAGTCATTATTTAAATTAAAATTTATTTATTAGTTGGTTTTTACGGTTCTTTCAAGATTTTTTTCAATTTTAATGATCTCTTTAAAGTAATGATTATATGTATCTAGAAGGTATTTTCCCCATTCATTTAATTTAATCCATCCTCCCCCTCCAGGACCCCCTTTACTTGTTTTTACCACAGGCATCCCTGTTCTTTTTTCAATTCTTTTCAGAATGTTCCAAGCATATTTGTAAGAATAATTACACTCTTTAGCTGCTTGAGTTAAAGACCCTTCCTTATTTTTTTCAATACTTTTTAGTAGTTCCGCCCACCCACTACCCAAGATACTCTTATTCTCAAATTGTAGCCAAAATTTTATACCAAAACTGATTTTAGATTTTAATATCTCAATTTTGGGTTCTTTAGCCATAATAAATATTTATTTTTTGATTATTAATAATTATATGTTTTAAAAGAAAAACATTAAAATTAAGCTAGTTTTATTTGTTTAAAAGAGTTTTTTGAACAGACATATTATGTTTTTTTCTAAGGATGATTCTGAAAAAATAGGTAAAGAGGTTATTAAAAACCTATTTTACTTTTCAGAAAATCAGATGCTTGATTGTAATCAATATATTATTAAAGATTCTAATACAGGTGATTTAAGTTTATTTGATGCAGGAAATGCAATTTCCCTTGATGGTTTAATAAAAGGGATGGAGAAATTAAATTTGAATTACAAAAACATAACGAGAATATTTTTAACTCATGAACACGTTGATCATGTCTTGGGTATATATAAATTACTGAACTATTTAAAAGAGAAACCTCCAGAAGTTTTTGCTTATGGAGAAGCTGCAAGAATACTGGAAAAAGGAGAGGAAAAAAGAATTTTACCAGTAATGCTTGGTTTAACTGCGAGAAGATTCGGAATCGAGATTATCCCTTTACAAGTTAATGATTTAAGTAATTTCAAAGAAATAGTTATTTCCTCTGAGTTTAGATTTAAAATTTATCACACCCCTGGTCATTCCTTAGGATCTATATGTTATTACGAACCGGAAAAAAAGATTATAATTCCTGGTGATCTAATCTTTATAGGAGGTAATTTTGGACGATATGACTTTCCAGGTGGTTCATTACCAACGTTAATAGAATCAATAAAGTTTGTAAAAGATTTAGATATAAAATATCTCCTTCCTGGTCATATGGGAATCAGTGAAAATGGAAAAAAGTCAGCGGAACTCTCTTATAGAATGATTAAAACAATGGGTTCGTTCTACTAATATTTTTTTAAAAATTCTTTTAGTTGTTATTTTTTTATTAGTATCTCCAATCTTTACTGCTTCATTTAGGTTATTTTTTAATAGATTTTCTTTTAAATAGCCTTCAAGTCATATGAGATAAAATTTTACAGAGGAAGGTTTCATAAATTGTATAATTGAAATAAAATATTTTAAAAATCTTCTGTATTTGAAAATTTAGAGGATCTAAGTGTAAATAACAATATTATAATTTTTCCCTATTTAAGGTAAATCGATAAGATACTAATATTTAAATAACACATGGATCTATTATTTTTATAATTCTCTTTAAATTAAAAAAAAA
>JAHQWY010000237.1 GCA_029856445.1 Promethearchaeia archaeon | reverse complement strand
AAATAGAACTAACACTAAGATGTAATGGGAAATGTCCATTTTGTTCAATACATTCTTTACCTAATTCGATTATTGGAGAAGATATGAGCACTGAACGAATAACACATTTGATTGACCAAATTGCTGATTTAGGAGCACTTGCCTTATCATTTACAGGAGGAGAACCTACTCTAAGAAAAGACCTTCCAGAGCTTATATACCATACAGGAGTAGTTCATAGTTTTATGAATGGTATAGCTACTAATGGATATCTAATACCAAAACTGTTTAAAGACTATAATTTAGAGGGTTTAGATTATATGCTACTTTCTCTTGATTACCCTAAGGCTGAATTACATGATAATATGCGGGGAATTAAAGTATTTGATAAAGTAATTGAATCGATTAAATTAGCAAATAAAAATGAGATAAAACCAATAATTAGTACAGTAGTAATGAAAGACAATCTAAAATACCTAGAAGATATGGTTGAATTGGCTGAAAGTTTAAATTGCTCTATTGAACTATACCCATGTGAGGATATTATAAGGAAATTTCCTGAAAATAGCTATCAAATTGAGGATATTTATGATTTAATACCAGATGTCTCTATTTGGGCGAATATAATGCGATCTTTAAGAAAGCAATATAAAAATATTTTAACAGACCCTATTTCTATTGAAGTAGTTGAAAAAGGAGGATTCGGGGGCTATCCGTTATATCATCAAAAAACATTACGTTGTCATGTTGCGGAAGCCTATATCTTTATTAGTCATGATGGTTACGTTCACTATCCCTGTAAAATCCATCCAATATCCAGTTTTAATACACAAAATTACTCATTATATGATATTTATTACTCAAAAGAAGTTAAAGATATTATAAAGAAACACGATAATTTTAATTTCTGTGAAAATTGCCGGTTAGGATGCGCAATTGCTTCATCAATTCCAACTCGTTGGAAGACAGTTTATTCTAAATACATAAGAGGATTTATAGATGGTAATCTAAGATAAAAACATGCATTACCAATTGAATTGATTTATTCCTTGCTTAACTACGAATCATAAATTGCATAAAAAATTAATTTCAAAAAATTTAATTAAAAGCAAGTTTTTCCTATTATAGTGATGGTTTTATGTCGAATGTAGTTATAATTCTTCAAATCATGCTAATAACAATTGGTATGATAATTTTAGGTATGATCTTAAACAAATTATTAGGTTTATCAAAAGAAAAAATAACACAATTTAAGGAACGTGCTTCAAACCTTCAAGAACGCATAAAAAATGCTCAAGTTATTGGTGACATACAAATGATGGTAAAATTACAACGTGAAACTATGCAATTTACAAAACAGATTATAATAAAACAATTTGTTCCATTATGCTTAAGATGCTTCATTTTTATAGGAGTCTTTGCTGTTCTTGGTTTCATTTATAAAGATTATGGTAGTGGGTTATTACCTTTTCCAATATTAATTTTTGGTACTGGTTGGGTAGCATGGTATTTTATATTTTCAATCGGTTTCTCACTAATTATTTTTGGGTTTAAAAAACTTTATAAAAGAATTACAGGAAAAGATATTCCTACCCAAAATCATTTAAGAGAAATTATGCAATTAATTTCTCCAGCACAACCAATCTCTGGAATTTCATATCAAGTTCCAGATACGATCTCTTCAATTAAGGAAGAAGATAAATTTTCTGAAAGAACAGATTCATGGAAAGAACGCATACAAAAATAACCGTAATTAGATATGGCTCAATTATACATATAAATGAATTCTGAAAAATTCTTATAGTTATTGTTGCGAATTAGATAAAAAATTTTAGGATGTGTTAATAATTGGCAGATGAGAACGATATTAAAAGGCAAATAACACTATATTTTTTATTTGCGGCATTAATGATTGGATTAAATTATCTCCTCCAGAAATTAAATCAGAGGATAATTGCACCATTTATATGTGACAATTTTGGAGGAAATGATTTTATTCAAGCATTTTATTGTTCGGAAGACCCATTTATCATGCATGAATTAATTGGCTCTATTGTAGCTGTTGGTGTGACTTACATCATTAAATTTTTCTTAGATAAATATATAGTTTTTAAAGGAGGTGGAACAGAACTGAAAGAAACTTCGATAGAATTTATGAAATATTTCGGATTTGCAGTTCTAACTACTATTGAAAACATTGGGATCCAATTTATTTTAACTAATTTTCTTAATTCTCCCTTAGAAATAAGCTTTATAGTTGCGTTATCCATTGGATACATAACTAAATTTTTCCTAGATAAGCGATATGTATTTTTAAAAAGAAATGAAGAATAAAAAAATTTAATAGATCGAAAGGTGTTTTAATTCATATGGCAGATGAACAAGAAGAACGCGAAGAGAAAGAAGATAAGTCGATTGTAGATGCTTTATCAACTTTGGGTTGGGTGGAAGAAAAAGAGGAAGAAGAAGTCCCTGAAGTAGGTGAAGACCTAGTAGAACAGCTAAATTTCTTTAAAGAAGAAAATAAAAGATTAATGGGAGAAATTAATGAGAAAAATGACATAATTAATGAAAAGATTGAAACAATAAACAATCTTGAATCCCATATTCAAAAATTATCAAAACAATCAGAAGACAAATCAGATCAGGATCAAGCAATCCAAAAACTATACGAAACAATCGAGAATAAAAATGATGAAATAGAGCAATTGAATACTCTTCATGATGAGGAAACTACCAAATTACAAAAAATTATAGACGATCAAGTTCAAAAAATACAAGAATTAACTTCTCAAATTGAGGATTTCCAATCAGGTCAGACTGATTTAATTAGTCAAAAAGACATTCAAATTAAAGAGTTAGAAGAACAGCTTCATTATCTTGAAGATGATACAATTCAAAAGTCGAAGTTTCAAAAACTTGAAGTACTTCTTGAAAAGAAGGATGAAATTATAACCGAAAAAGAAAAAACTATTTTTACGCTCGAAAATTCGTTAAAAACAGCTAATCAACAAATACAAGAAATCCAGCAACAACACGAGACATTTAGTTTAGTCAAAAAAGATCTTGAGAAAAAAACAGCTCGAAATAAAGAATTAGCAATAGAAATGGAAGAACTAAAACAAAAGAATATTACTAATACTGAAATAATAAACCGTCTTGAAGAAAAATTAGAAGAAGCCCACAGAACTTCAGGGAATATTACTGGAAAATTCGAAGTAGAATTAGGTAATTTGAGGAATGTTCTGGAGGGAAAAAATGAAGAGCTAATAACATTAAAAGAAAACTATGATAAAATTGATGCTGAACTCCATGAATATAAAACAATAGAAGAAAAGATTCTAGGGGATATTCAAAATATCAAAGATGAGAATCTCAAACTCGAGTCTGAACTTGAAAGTAAAGAAGATGAAATAATAGAATTAAAGAAAAAAATTAAGTTAATGCGTAGGGATATGCAAAGATCTTAATTGAAAAAGATGAAATTACAAATCTTATTATTTAAAAGTTTTTTTAAAAAAAAAAGATTAAAAAAATAAACACAATTTAGGTTTTGGGGTTATTTCTCCCTCCAGATTGTTCCGCAATTTCCACAGAGGTATTTGCGACCATACACTCTTGGATAATCTAAGATTACATTTGATTTATCAACACTCTCATGAATCATATGTGGATCATCAGTATCGCACTCGGGACATCTTCTACGACCTTCCATTTTCTCGACAGTTATAATTGAATCGTCAGTCTTTCCAGGAATTCCTGGAGCTGCAGCAGAGGCCCTTACTCCTGAAATATCGGCTTTTACTTCTTCTGGAGTTACGTCCCTGACTTCTGATTTAAATTCTGGTTGGATTGCGGCGGCAATCCTGTCATCTGCATCTTGTCCTTCTAATACTGATTCAGCTTTTAATTGTACAGCATCAGATTCCTTATAATTTTCTCCTCTATCCAAAGCAGCAAGAAATTCTGCATCCTCACCTTCTTCAAAAATTGTTTCTTGCTGTAATCCTGCCCTATCAGCATCTATAGATCTTGCCCATTGACCAGCTCTGACCTTTTCAGTAGTAGTACATGCTTTCCCTTGCCAGATATACACTTTATTTCCCAAATCAGCAACAAAACAATCTTCTGATTCTAATGAGTCTTTAGAAAAGGGAACTTGAATCATTTTCATAGCATTTATATCTTCAAATTCTTCAGCTGATACCCGATAAAGAATATTCTTCCATTCGTTAAATTGCGCAAAATCACCTGTAGTCACATCTTTAAGTAGGGTTTTAGCGTAATTTTTTTCAACTATTTTCATTGCTCCCAAAGAAGCGATTAGACCAAGAAACTCATTTGTCTCAAATCCTTGATCTACTGTAATTATTTTTGCAGCTCCACCACGTTGTTGGTCTAATGTTCTTGCTTGAGCCGCTCCAGAAGTTTTCTCATCTACCGAACATTTGTTTCCAATCCAAATGAATATTGTTTTTTCAGCGTCAGCCAAATAAACATCCCCACTACTAAATATGGGTTTATTGATTTCTTTTAATTGACCCTGATCGACTAGGTAAAGTTTCATATAAAATTTTCACTTTTAATTTTTTTAAAAATTTTACTTTAAATGAATTATAAAACTAGGATTATAAAAATTTGTGTGAAAAAATACCTCTTCTGAAATCAAAAATCATCTAGAGCGAGATTTATTCTTCGTACTAATTCGGGAATATCATTAATATCTATCGAACAATATGCAATTCGAATCCCATTAATGTTTTCTTCTAATTTTTCAATAGGAATTGTCCCTACTTTATATTTTCGTAATAATTGGTCTCCAAATTCACCTGCTTTTATTTTATTAGGGTTGAAATTTAAAAATACGAAAAAACCTCCCGAATTTGGATCAATCGAAATGTTAGGATTGTTGATTTTTCTTAATTCTGAATTAATTTTTTCATACCGTTTTCTAAGTAAATCGTTCACCTTCATCCTTGATGAGAGAAAGTTCTCAATACCTTTTTCTTTAAATAATTTTTGAGTCAAGCTTTGATAGAAGTGGTTACAATTCGATATTGTTGCTCGATTGAAACCTTCTGATTTGTTATGAATTTCAGTTTTTAGAAGCTCCAGTTCTTCCTCATTTTGAACCCAGCTTGGTTTTAATCCAATAGTTATGAAGCCAATCCTTCCTCCATATAATAAGAGTTCTTTAGTTATACCATCAAGTTTTATAGGTATAACATTCTCATCTAACTGATGTAAGTTATAGAAAATAGATCTATTCGATGCCTCATTCGAATAAACATAAGGTTCATATGCATCATCTACTATTACGATAATCGGTTTTCCTTGGCTTTTTTGCTGTTCTCTTAAAAGGGATACAATTTCATCAACCTCCCTTTTAAGAGGTACATACCCTGTTGGATTATTTGGAAAATTTAATATAATGACAATCTTATTCTGAGTTTTCGCGACTTCATTGATAGCAGACTCTAAACTTTCAATATTAATATTCTGATCTTTAAAAAATTTAAAAGACCTAATCTTTGCACCTATAAATTTGTTAATTATATTATCATAATTGCCCCATCTCTTATTGGGAGCAATAATACTTTCACCAGGATTTAAAAATAAGGAACAACTATGATAAATTCCATTAGTGACTCCAGCTGTAATAATTGGTGTTGTAATATATTTTTCCAATCTTAATAATAGATCTTTTTGCTTTTCTTTATCGTAGTTGGCCTTTTTTATAATCCAGTCTTTCCAAATTTCTCTTGTTTCATTTAAACCTCCAATAGAAGCATAGGGAACAATTTCTTTTACATTAAAGGTTGTATAATCTGAAATCTCATTAAGATAGCATGGTAACCAATCTGAGCTCCCCCCATCAATAAAATCCTTTTCAAACCCAAAGGCGGATCCTATTGTTCCTATTATCTCTGCTTCTTGCTTAGC
>JAHQWY010000236.1 GCA_029856445.1 Promethearchaeia archaeon | reverse complement strand
TAAAAGTATATTCAAATCTTTAACTATAAATAAATAATGTATATTAATGAAATTTATTTAGTGAACTTAAATAAAAATAAATATTAAAGAAGAAATATGGATGAAGAAAATAATTTAGGGGAATCTGAGCAAGAAGAAACTGATAAAAAGCATTTTCGAAAAGGATGGGATAGCTTAGTTGAGGGATTTAAAGGTGGTTTTGAAAAATTCCAGAAATCAGTTGAAGAACAATCAAAGAAAAATAAGGAATTATGGGAGGAAAATAAAGATAAGTTCACCAAATTCTTTAAAGATGCTAAAGCAGATTGGGATAATAAATTAAAGCGATGGAATGCTGAAATAGAAAAAAAGACCCTAGAATCTAGAGAACAATGGGATGCTTATAAGAATAAGGTTAGTCAAGATTTTAAGAATTGGCAAGAAAAAACAAAACAAGAGTGGCATGATGGTTTTAAAGCTTTTAGAAAGGGATTTTTTAAAGCTTATTTTTGGTTTTTGCTATTAACTATTCCGATTCTTGTTATAGTTATAGTTGTTTTGTTTGTGATAAATAAATTGATAGGTTAAAGCGAATAAATCTCCTTTCTCATCTCAGAAAATGATTGAAATTTTTCTAATATCTTTTGTCGTAGGAATATCAGGAGCAGTCACTCCTGGACCAGTCCTAACATTTACAATATACAAATCTCTTAAAGAAGAAAAAGGCTATCTTGCTGGTTTTTTCATAATACTAGGTCATCTTGTTCTAGAATTAGCTCTATTAATAATTCTATTATTAGGTGCTTCTTTACTTTTTCAAAATCTAATCTTTCTTATTATATTAGGAATAGTTGGGGGGAGCTGTTTGATTACTTTTGGCGTTTTTACCATAAGGGATGTACAAAATAAAAGATATGAAATAGATTTAGATTTTGACAATCAAGAAATGACAAATTTTAGGGGCAATAGCTTCGTTGGGGGAATTTTCTATTCTATAACTAATCCATATTGGGAATTTTGGTGGGCTACAGCAGGTATTAAGATAATGTATGATTTAAACGTTTCTCTAAATCGACCTTTCGGATTTCTATTATTCTTTTTTGGACATGAGTTAGCTGATTTCGTTTGGTATGTGCCCATATCTATAGGTATATTTCTGGGGGGTAAATCTCTGAATCCTAAGATCTATAAGTATGTTTTATTAACCTGTGGAGTTTTTATGATTATTTTCGGGTTATATTTGTCTTTTAATATAGTTCTGTTTCCTCCTAGTGTATGATCTAAGTATTATTCACATATTTTAAAATCCCTTCATGATTAATTCTCAGAAATTAGGATCGTAATTTAAATAAGACATATTGGTCAGGGTTCTATGGAAGAAAATCTAACTAATATTGAATTCCGTAAATTTCTTATAAGAAAACTATTAGCGATTTCTCCTGTATGTAAGAAAAAAATCTAGGGTAGAGACATTGATATATTGAATATTGATACGTCTAAAATAAACCATTGGCCGTTAAGATATATTCATTGTCATACAAGTAATAACACACCATTACATGCCTTAACCCTTTTTCTTGACTCTGGTTTTTGCGTAAGAGGAAATGAAGTTTCAAATTTTATAAAAATAGAGCACCAAGAAAAATAATTTAATACTTTTCTAATTCTTGATCCTCTTGACCTTCAAATAGATTTGAATGAGGTTCAAGAAAGTGATTTTGACACATTGGACAGGTATTATATTTAGAGAGCCAAAATGCAACACAGAGATAATGGTATGTGCTGCCACAGAAAGGACAAGTGATTACCTGATTCTTAGCAAAATTAATATATTTATGACAAACGGTACACTGTACTTCTGAATCGGAAAGTCCTTTGCTCAATTTTACCCGACTAGATAAAATCTTTTCCAATTTTGATAATTCTACCTGATAAAGTCCAAGAGAATTATTTAATTGATTAATTTTTGAATTTAATTCGGCTATTCTTTCTCTTAACTCATCCTCAGTTAATTTCTCAGCAAGGAAGGCTGATAATGCGAAATTTAGTGGTAAACCTTCAAAATTTTCAGTCTGTTCAGAAATTTCAGTAATAGTAGCAAATAAGAATCCTTCTTTATCAAGAAATTCCTTGAAACTTTTAAGTAACTTGTTTATCAAAAGGGATATAAGAAAAGTTAATTGTTGCTTTTTACGATTAAAATTATCTTCCCATAGTTTTATTATTTGATATATATCAATGTCTTGAGTCTTTCTAGAATCAAGTGTTTTAAATACCTCATCTTTTATGTCCCGAATTTTGGTACTATATCGACTCAGAATCTCCCTAATCTGTTTTAGTTGAGGAAATTCTTCTTTAATTATAATTGACGTTTCATCTTCATAGGTTCTTATTAATTCATTAAGTTCTGAAATTTTTCTTTTGATAAAATTCCTAATATTTACTCTAACTTCCTCATCTTTGACAGTTTTAATGAAAGATAAATATTCATTTTTTCTGCGATATATTTCAGACGAGATATTTGTAAAAATTTTCCTATACGATTCTGTTATACTATTATAAGGCACAAGAAAATTTTCCAAAGTTAAAACCCAATCCTCTATTTCCTGAATTTTTGAATAAAAATTATCTATTTTATTGTAATAAAAGTCTGCTATATTCTCGAATTCTTCGGATTCGGTATCTTCATGTATCTTTTCCTGAAATTTCTTTTCTAATCCTAAAATATAATAATCTACTACTTTTGGAACAAAAATCCTAATTTTCTGATCTTCTATAGATTTAAGTTCGATATCTATTTGTTTATTCTGTAATTCAAATTCCTCAATTTCAGTAATAAAATCTTGAAGTTTTTCTAAGATCAACTCCTTAAGAAGCGGTTTTACAAAATGCTTGAGATTTTGTATAATTTCTTTCCTTTCAAGAATATTTATAAACTCATCGTCTTGATATTCTTCAATGATTTTATTAAAATTTAAGAGATAAGTTAAATCAGAATAAAATTTTATCTTTTTTTCATTATTAGAGAGTAAAAATTGATATAACTCATCAAAATGAAATGTTAATAAAACTTCTTGTTTCTCCTTTTTCCTTTTTTTAATGAAAACTTCATTTAAACTTTTAATAAATACATATAAATCTTCAAATTCACCCCAATTTTTCAAAACTTCTGGGATTTCATTTAATTTAAAGTTTGAGTTTTTAATTTTGTTTATCTCAACCCATAAATGAAGCTGATCTTCATAAAGCTTATTAGTTTCCTCTAATGAGTTAATAATTTTAGATGCAATATCATTACTTTGACGAAGTATGTCAATAGTATTTGAAAGAGTATTGTTTAAAATTATATTACTATTTTTGATTAATCGTTTTATATTAGAACAATTTGAATTTAAATTCTGTACATCATTTATTATCCGATTTAATTCTTTCAGAATTCTTGATTTTATATGGTAATAATACCTATTATTAAGTTCAACTTCAGAATTGATTATAAACTCATTTAAGAAAATAGTAATTTCATGTAAATATTCAGAGTATGAATTTAATATTGGAGAGGATAAATTTAGTTTTGATTCTATGAATTCATTAATTTCTGATTCTTCAGCTTTTCTTGATTTAAATTTAGTTAATGTTTCTTTTATCTTGAGAATTTCTTCCTTAGGAAACGTTTTAATTTCTTTATCATCAGTGAAAGTGTTATCGGTTAAATTCATTATTATATTACTCGTCGAATGGATTCTAATACATAATAAAAGGAAGAGGTCATACAATAAATTGTTAATGATTGTTAGGTAAAATTTTAAATTTTAGGAAAAAGAGCTGTAAAAGTCATTCGCCTAATTCTTTTACTTCTAAATATTTTTCTATTGCTCCATCCTGCGTTATAGTCAAAATATCAATACCATTACCCGACATTACATCTCGTGAAATTGAATTTCTTATCGCTTTTTCCACTAATTTTTCGCCAGCAGAAACTGTCATATTAGGTTTATATTCTGCTTCTAAGATACCAATTGATAACAACATACCTGTTCCAGTTGTCCCAAAATCATCTGGCATTAAACTCCCAATCGCATCCAGAGTATATAATTCAGGACCACTTGGATCCATACCAGCAACAACCAAATTAGTATATAATGGCATCATTTTCCTTGAATATAAATAGTTAGACACCATCTTTCCCATACTTCGAGTTGAAATTCTTTCACCAGCATCTAAAATGTATAAATTGGCTTGTGCTCTTAGTATTTTCACAAGAATTTGAAAATCCCCTATCAATCCATAAGCCGCCATTCCAATATAATCTGTTATTTTAAACACTTTCTTTGTCGATTTATTCGTGACTGTGTACCCCCACGTTGCCCGACGGTCATTACCAAGAACAACACCATCTTTGCATTTGATAGCTACACCGCACGCTCCAGGAACCATAATTTGTTGAGCCATAAAATATTCACTTATTAGTATTGAATTATTATGTTTATTTTGTAATTATAAATAAACAGAACTAATTAAAATTTGTGCTTTAAATTTATAAAATTTAACACTTTGCATCCAAAAATAATCAAATTTTATTTTTCCTTGACAAGTATAGTTGTTCATATTACAATTACTCATATGATGTATATATTGAAATGAATTTTTCCTTTATATTTCAATTATGATATAATGTTTATGATCATACAAATCATCATATGACATTAAGTGGGGATGATTTGGTTTAATTAGAAATTTTTTAGATCTCCTCTAAACCATAGCTAAAAAGTACTTATAGAAAACTTACTCACTTTTATTATTTGAATTATTGTGTGTACAAAAAATGTAATTCATATTTTTTGAATCATTATCTCGCATATGATCACATCATTAATAATATCCCACTTGATTGGGATTATTGACTTTTATTAAAAATTTTTTAATTCCCTATTAAGTTATAATAAAACTTATTATAACAACCAATTAACCAAAATTGGATTCCTAACCATTGTGATTCTAAAAAAATTACTTCATATTTTTTCAATGATCAACCATTGAATGATCATGGGTGATGACCCTTTAATTGAAATCCCAATTTTTTGTCGTGATTTTTTTTTCATTTAACTGTTCATATTCTGCTGATTTAGTCAAAACATTTAAATAACTCTTCAGACATTATATTATCTAAGACACTTTAAAAATAACCAACTAAAAAATTAAAAACTTAAATTTTAAGATTTAAATCTAAAAATTTTGGAGGAATAAAAAATGGCTAAAAAGAAACATTCGTTTGCATGGTCACCTATTAGGAGATTAATGAAACAACAAGGAGCATCAATCGTAGCTCGCAATGCAGTTGATTTATTAATTGATCATTTAGAAAAAACAGCTTCTGCTTTAACTGAACAAGCTCGAACCTTTACTATGCACGCGAACCGCAAGAAGATCACAAAGAATGATCTCCTCTTATCTATCAAATACAAGTAAACAGTTAATTGATGGATAAGATTACCATTAATATTTTTTTCTTTTTTTTCTTTATTATTACTTAATATTAAAATACAGGATCAGAAGAACTCCTCTATTTTTCAATCACATCTCATCTCTATCAAATTCATTATAAATATTAAATTTCCTTTATTATAGGAAAAAATAAAGAATAAACATAATATTCATTAAACCGATGAGATCATTATCACTATTTATCACATTTCAAGAGATTACTTAAAAATGTAATTAAAAAGAGATATAGGGAGAATTGATAGAATTGATATGCCAATACAATAATGTTTATAAAGCAAAGTTGGTTATATTGATATCTACAATTTAATTTTTGCATAAAAAATTGAAGTAATTTTTTTGAAGTTTTAATAAAACTAGAATGATAGTAATGAGACAAACTTTGGTTTGTTTTATAAGCTATAGAAAAATTACAGAAATTAGGGGCGTATTATGAAAAAAATGAAAAAATTTTTACTTGTAACGGTTGGTATATTTATTTTT
>JAHQWY010000235.1 GCA_029856445.1 Promethearchaeia archaeon | reverse complement strand
TGAAGATCTCTAGAACCAGCACATTGAACAAAAGCAATAACTTCAGGTTCTTGATCATCACTTAATCGTTTAACATGACCGCTAAATGGTCCAGATGCGCATAAAATTCTCTCATATTCAAGTGCACTTACTACATTCTGGAATCTATAACCCCATCTAGATGATAATTCCTCAACAGGCATCTGATATCCAGTTGCTACCACTACGGCACCAACTTTAATTTCAAATTCTTCAGGTTTTTGTTCAAAATCTATAGCATCAGCAGGGCAAGCTTTTTTACATACTTGGCATACTCCTTTCTGCAAATATAAGCACATATCCGAATCTATCAAATAAATAGGAGGTACTGCTTGAGGAAAAGGAATATATACTGATTTTCTTTTACCTATATTCATTTCAAATGGATTAGGTGCCATTATTTTTGGACATTTATTCGCACATTCCCCGCATCCTTTACACTTTTCCTCATTAACATATCTAGGTTTCTTCAAGATTTTTGCTGTAAAATCTGCAGCTTGACCCTCAACTTTAAGAACTTCGTGATAGGTCATCAACTCAATATTAGGATTGCGAAAGACTTCAACCATTTTAGGTGCAAGGATACATAATGAACAATCTAATGTTGGGAAAGTTTTATCCAATTGGGCCATCCTTCCTCCAATTGAAGGGGTTTTCTCTACTAAATATACCTTGAATCCTAATTCTGTTAGATCAAGGGAGATCTGAATTCCTGCGATTCCTCCACCTATTACTAAGACTGAACCTTCCATTATTTTACCTCCTCCACTTTTTCCTTAGGATCAACTATACTTATTAAATTTACTAGGAATTCTGAAAAATCTACAATTTCTATTGAAGATATATCTTCATAATCATTTTGTAAACAAGACAAATGCATTTTGCATTTTGGGCACGAGGTAACCATTATTTCACCTGCATCCTTCGCTTCTAAGAGTCTTTTATATCGTAATGCTTTTGACCGATCATTACAGTTCATCCAAGAACTCACACCACAGCATAGAGCTTCAGTTTTATTATGCGCCATTTCATTAAATTTATATCCTAAGTTTTTTAAATGAGAAAAAATTTCTCGTACATTTTCTATAATAGTGCTATCCTTAGGTAAAAATCTACTTAATCGACAAGGATCGTGATATGTAAAAGGAATTGGTTGTTCTTGCTTACTTGGATTTTTGAATTCAATCTTATTGTTTTTCCAATTCTCATAAATATATTCAATTAAATGTTTAACAACAAATTTTTTATTAAAAGCTTCAAATAACTTAGGATATTCTACTTTGAATGTTCTATAACATTCAGCACAAGCAGTGATAATTGTTTTCGCTCCTGTTTCTTCAATTCTTTTAACATTCTTTTTTGCTAGATCAATAAACGCATTAAGTTTTCCTTGACCCCAATATAAATCATGTCCACAGCATATTTCATCTTTAAGAACTACAATTGGTTCTTTTTCGATTTGACATAGGATTTTCAGAGTGCTTTCTGCTATGGAATCTGAATTTTCGAACTCAAAATTAAAGTAGGGTAAGCATCCAACATAATATAGAATATTTCCTTGATTTGATGTTTTGCATTCTTTAGGAACCCATTCAAGAGATCTTTCTGGTTTTATATGTGGTTCACTCATAATTTCTGAGATGGTTGTATATACTCCTTTATGAGCGATATATTCATCCGGATTTTGACCATTAGAAGTTCTCATTTTATATTTTGCCATTCTTACAATATCAGCGAAATTTATTCCTTCAGGACAATTCTGAAGACACGCATTACATGTTAGACAATCCCACAGAATACCGCTATCAAAAACTTTATCTTCAAAACCCTCTAAAATCATTTGGATTATTTTACTTGGTTCAAAACTTTGAACATGACTTAGCTGGCATACACCACTACAACGAACGCATTGGTAACATCGATATAGTAATTTTCTTATATCTGGCTCATAAATTTTTTCAAGAAAGCTTTCATTTTTATTGTCAAGTTCTTTTGAATCATCTACTTTTTCAATCTCAGTAATATTATTCACTTTTGTAAATTTATTTGAGACTTAATAATTTGAACCTGTATTGCATAGAAAAAAAATGGAAGACTTTTATTTTTTCTGATTAGTTTTCATAACCCTATTGTTAAACAAGAAAGAATATAAATAAAAAAAGAAAAGAATTTTTTTCTTCTCTTAAGCAAGTTTTAAATTACCAATGCCCTTATTAAAGCATTTATTTGCTCAAAATCGTAATGCTTTACAGAGATTGCCCCGATGGGACAATTAGCAGCACATGTTCCACATCCTTTACATAAATTTGGATTAATAGAGGATTTTTTTATTACTAAACTCACATCTTCAAACTCCTTCATTGTTTCTGTGAGTTCTACTGCATTATAAGCACAGACATCCTCGCAGGTCCCACATCCAATACACATGTCTTGATCTACTTCTGCTACTAAACCAGAAGTAGTAATTTCTTTTGCACTCAAAAATCTACTTGCTCTTCCAGCAGCACCATTTGCCTGTGATATAGAATCTTGAATATTTTTTGGCCACTGAGCACATCCACATAAGAAAATACCATCTGTGGCAAAATCTAATGGTCTCAGTTTGACATGAGCCTCTAGGAAAAATCCATTTTTATCTAAAGGAACCTTAAGCATCTTAGCCAAATCTTCTAAATTGCCAGATGGGATCATAGGCGTTGATAATACTATTAAATCAGTCTCAAATTCGATGTAATCTTGTAAATTAGTATCAAATACTTTGATTTCGTACTTTTCGGATTCATCACGCTTATTCTTGATCAAAGGGAGTTTATCTAAATCATATCTTAAGAATATTGCATCCCTTCTTCGATCATGATAATATTCCTCAAATTCTTTCTTTGCCATTTGAAGATCTCTATAAAGTACTATTATTTCTAAGTCATTTTTTAATTCTTTTAGAATATTAATATTTTTAATAGCGCTACCACAACATATATTGGAACAGTAAGTAATACCTTCCTTCTGTCTTGCGTTAACACACAGTATTGATGTTATTCGATTAATTTTATCTAGCCAAGATATATCTTCATTTTTCAATTTCTTTTCTAGTTCTAATTGTGTAATTATGGTGTGATTATTGAAAGGATATTGAAATACGTCTTTAGGTTTCAGCTCTTGACCTCCGGTTGCGACAATAATAGTACCAATTTCCAATTCATGCTTCTCGTGTTCTGAATCCATGATAGTAACATTATAATTTCCAATATACCCCTTAACGTCTATTAATTGAGAGTTTAGGAGAAGTTGAATCTTTTTATTTTTCATAACTTTTTCTATGAGTTTATTTAATAGAACTGAAGCATCTTCTTGTGTGGGATACAATACATTTAGGTTTCTAAGATTTCCTCCCAAAAATTCTTCTTTTTCTACAAGATAAACCATGAATCCTTGATTGGCAATGTTTAAAGCAGCGTTCATACCTGATACACCACCACCAATTATTAAAGCAGTTTGAGTGATTTGTAGTGTCTCTTCTGATTGTGGTTTTAATAATCTTGACTTTGCAATTCCCATTCTTATTAAATCTTTAGCTTTTTCCGTAGCTTTTTCTTTTTCTGTCATGTGTACCCAGGAACACTGATCGCGTATATTTACCATCTCAAACAGATATTTATTTAATCCTGCTTCTTGACAAGTTTCTTGAAATAGAGATTCATGTGTTCGTGGTGTACAAGATGCTACAATAAATCTATTTAAGTTATATTCCGTAATTACTTCTTTAATTCGTTGCTGAGAATCAGAGCTACAAGAATAAAGATTATCTTCGCAAAATACCACATTAGGCAATGTTTTAATATGTTCTATAACCTCAGGAATATTAATATATTTCCCGATATTAATTCCACAATGACAAATTAATACACCAATTCTTGGATCATCCGTCATCTTTACTACTTTCTCCGGAATTTCAAATACTTTTTCTTTGACTTCTGTAAATTTAGAGGATTTTAGTAAAGTTGCGATTTGGGAAGCTACTCCACTAGCATCAGCGACAGTCTCTGGGATATCCATTGGTCCTTGGCAAAATCCCGCTAAGAAAATGCCTTCTCTGGAAGATAATGATTTGTTAAAATAATTTTTTTCCTTGAAGAAGTTGTAATTATCAACTTCAATATCTAAAATTTCAGCTAACTGCTTGGTTCCTTTTGAAGGAACTAATGGTGAAGCCAGTACTACTAAGTTTGCTTTAAAATCATTGAACTTTCCTGTTTTTAGGTCTTCATAATGAATAATCAAATCGTTAGTTACTGGGTCTTCTATGATTTTATTAACTTTGGTCTGAAAATATTGGACACCATATTCTTCTTGAGCTCTTTGAGTGAATTCATAGAAATTCTTTCCAAAAGCGCGTATATCATGTCTAAAAACAAAACATTGTGAGTGTTCGGAATGTTCCTTAGTAATTATGGCTTCTTTACTCGTATACATACAACATACACTAGAACAATAAGGAATACCTTCATGCAAATCTCTTGAACCTGCACATTGAATGAATGCTATTTTTTCTGGTTCTTTTTCATCACTTGGTCTGAGAATGTGACCCCCAAACGGACCAGATGCCGATAACATTCTTTCATATTCTAACGCATTGACTACATTTTTATAATTATAACCCCATCTTGAAGATAATTCCTCTCCAAATACATCGTAGCCAGTTGCCACAACAATGGCACCAACATTTAATTCAATTTCTAATGGTTTCTGCTCAAAATCTATTGCTTCAGCTTCACAGGTTTTTTTACAAACTCCACAAACTCCTTTATTTAAAAATAAACACATGTTAGGATCGATTAAATATACGGGGGGAACAGCCTGAGTAAATGGAATATAAACTGATTTTCTCTTGCCTAAATTCATATCAAAAATATTGGGAGTTTCGATCTTGGGACATTTGGAAGCACAATCTCCACAACCCTTACATTTTGTTTCATCAATATAACGAGGTTTTTTCAGCACTGTAACAGTAAAATTTCCAAGTTTTCCAAAAACTTTTTGAACTTCATGATATGTCATTAACTCAATATTAGGATTTCTGAATACTTCAACCATCTTAGGAGCAAGAATACATAAACTACAATCATTTGTAGGAAAAGTTTTATCAAGCTGAGCCATTCTCCCCCCAATTGAAGGTGTATATTCCACTAAAAATACTTTAAAACCTAATTCAGTTAAATCTAAGGATGTTTGTATTCCAGCGATCCCTCCACCAATAACTAAGACAGAACCATCCATTATTAAACACTTTCAAATTTTACTTTCAAATTTTTTTCAACTGAGTAAAAAAAAAAGAAATAAAATTATATAAACATTTTTATGAAAATTTATCGGTTTTCGACATAAAATATTTGGAAATGATCTGGATCCATAATATTTCCCATTCAATTTATTAGATTCATACATCTGAAATTTTACAGATGGGTTATTCTCGACATTTTGCACAGTTTGGGACAGATTTATTTTTTTCAATCGTCAGAACCATACATTATGATCGATTAGGAAAGTATAGCTCTTCAAAATTGACCTTTTTGAACATGAAAAAAATTAAAGGTTTAAGAAACTAAACAAATTTTAATAAATTTAATTAGATTATGAAAATTAGAGGGAATTTCGTTCAAATCAGACTTTAGATTTCTCAAAATCCTTTATTTTTTTTGGTTTGTGTTCTTCAAGGAATTCATAACTCTGATGTTTGAAGTATGTGTTGTAAAGCTTTGCATAATACCCTCCTTTTTTCATTAGTTCTAAATGGTTTCCTTCTTCCATTATCCTTCCATTATCAAGTACTATTATTCTATCAACATGTCGAACAGTTACCAGCCTATGAGCAATGACTATGGTAGTTCGTCCTTCCATAGCTTTTTCCATAGCTTCCTGAATTTTAGTTTCTGTAAAAGGATCAACCGATGCGGTAGCTTCATCTAAAATAAGGAGGGAAGGATTTTGT
>JAHQWY010000024.1 GCA_029856445.1 Promethearchaeia archaeon | reverse complement strand
AAATCTCAAAGATTAGTTTAATAAATGATAGAAGCTAATCTTAGAAATTCCGCAAAGAATTCGAGATTATATTTCCTTCTTCTTTTTATTGATAATTAACAAAATTTATTTCTATTTTATGAAAAATTAATTTCTTGAAGAGTATTTTTATCTTTTATAATCAACACCCTTTAATCTCTCATTCACTTTAGTTTCATAAGAAAATTATAGGTAGTGCACGATGGAAGAAGAAGATTACCTTGATTTAGAATTTGACGATGGTTGCTATACTACAACTTGATCAATGATTAATATATGGTATCGAAGAGCACATAAATTAAAGAAACTAAAAGAAGAACAGGTAAGAAAAGATATATAAAAACTAAATCTCAAAACATTAAATCATAAAATGGTAGGATTTAATAATAAGTTCCGCAAGAACTCGAGATTATACCAATTTCTTTTTTATTTAAATATGATTAATTTTTGGACCTTCTCCAATCTTTCTATATATAAAACCTTTACTTTTTATAGTTTTATTTTCAAAGATATTACGACCGTCAATAATTATTGGCTTTTCTTTCATCTTTTGCTTAAGGTTACCAAGATCGATTGAGTAATACTGTTTATGATTTGTAGCAAACAATAAAACATCAGAATCTTTCACAGCTACATCAAAATCGGCGGTTAATTCGGTTTCTTTATAATCTCTTTCTTTAACCCATGGATCATGAGCAATATATTCAATATTATGAGAATGGTATCTATTTTTTAGGAAACTAATAATTCTTTCAGTTGGTGTGTTCCTTGTATCATCGCAATCTGCTTTATATGCTACCCCCATTAAAGATATTTTTAAATTATCATGTTTATTGGCTTCTTTTAAAGCATCTTCCATTAATTCGACCATGTGTACTGGCATAAAGTCATTTAATTCTCTACCATAAGGTAATAATTTCACGCGGTTAAGGAATTTTTTTGATGTATAAGTTTGAAAACCATACATCAATAACCATGGATCCTTCGTCAGACAATGACCTCCGACTCCACTACCAGGAAAATGCATCATTCTATCGTGCCTGAAATTTATCAATTTAATAATCTCAAATATATTACGATTAAAATCTTCAGCTACTAATGCCATTTCATTAGCAAATGCAATATTCACGTCCCTATAAGTGTTTTCTATACATTTTGTCAATTCCGCAGTTAAAGTATCAGTAACTTGAAGCTGCTCTTTAACTACTTTTCCATATAGAAATTTAGCATTTTCATTAGCTTTTCCACATCCACCGCCAATTACCCTAGGAAAATCTGTTATATATTCAAGTAGTTTACCTGGCATTACTCGTTCAAATGAGAAAACAAGATAGAAATCTTTTCCTCTTTTCATCCCACTTCCTTCTTCTAAGATTGGCTGTACAATATTATCTGTAGTTCCCGGTGCTACTGTTGATTCTATAATTATCGTTACTCCTTTTTTCATCCTTGGGGCAAATAATCTTGATACATCCTTTAAAGAATCATATCTAGGAATTCTCTTTTCGTCAACAGGAGTCTGAACGTCAATCAAAATATAATCTGCTTCTTTAATTGCATCATAACTATCGGTCACTTTGAATTTTCCGTTTTTTACTACTCGTTCAATTAATTCATCTAATCCAGGCTCTTCTCCTTCGAAAGGATTCTTTCCCTCATTAAGCCAATCAATTTTCCACCCTGATCGTATTGATCGACGTTGAATACCAGTAACATAAAAATCTTCTATATCAGCTAGCAACACACTCATTGGAATTCCGACATAACCCATTCCAATTACTACAATATTTGTTGTCATTTTCCTATTTAAATCACTTTTAATAAATATTATAATGAGTATGATCTTCTCAAATAATCCATATAGAAAAAATTTTATCATTTTAATTAATCTTTTATAATTCTAATCATTGGAACTATCTATGAATGATACAAACAAAGATATGTATAGAATGCTTCAAGAACATCTAGATTCTATGCCTGTAGGATTTCCTGCTACAGAATCTGGTGTGGAAATTCGAATTTTGAAGCATTTATTTACTCCTGAAGAAGCTGAAATAGCCTTAAAATTAAAGTTTCAACCTGAACCTCTAAAAAGAGTGTTTAAACGGTTTAAGAAAAGTGGTATAAGCTCAAAAGAGCTTGAACAAAAATTGGACGATATGTATTTCAAAGGTCTAATTAATCGTGGCATTAATACTGCTGGTGATGCGGAGGAAAAATATTATGCTATTGCACCTTTAGCCATCGGAATCTATGAATACCAATTAGGTAGACTCACTAAAGATTTTTATACAGATCATGAGCAATATGTTGATGAAGCTTTTATACATGAGTATAATTCTACAGGAATTCCTCAATTACGTGTTATTCCGATTGAAGAAACGATAGAGCATGAGCAAAAAATTACATCTTATGATGATATGAGAAATCTCATAGAAAATATAGGTGAACCTATTGCGGTAGCGGAATGCATATGCAGACAAGCGAAGAATTTAATGGGAGAACCATGTAAAAAAACTAAATTGGTTGAATCATGTTTCACATTCAGAAATGCAGCTAAATCCTATCTGGAGAAAGGTATTGCTAGGGAAATTACTAAGGAAGAGACGCTTGATCTATTGAGAAAAGCGGAAGAAGATGGATTAGTTCTCCAACCTGGGAACTCTCTTAGACCAATGAATATTTGTACCTGCTGTGGGTGTTGTTGTGGAATCTTAACTCATCAAAAGAAGATCCCCGAACCCGCTCAATTCTTCGCAACCAATTACTATGCAGAAGTTGATGAGGATTCCTGCATAGGATGTGGAACCTGTGAGGAGCGCTGTAATATGGATGCGATTCATATAGAAGATGCTATTGCTCACGTAGATTTAACTAGATGTATTGGTTGTGGAGTTTGCGTGCCAACTTGTACATCCGATGCTATGAAATTAATTAAAAAAGACGAAGAAACTTTACCACCAAGAAACACTCTGGCCACATATATGGCAATAATGGATAAAAAGGCAGAACTTGCTCGAGCTACTAAAAATGGAAGTTAAGATCAAAAAAATAGAAAAAAAGTAAAAACCTTTTTAAGACTTCTTTTTTGTTTTGTAGGAATCTCCTTTAACAGCTTTGAAGATTACTGCAATTATTGCTCCAGCAATGAAGCCTCCAATATGGGCGAAATGTGCTGTAGATCCAAGGCCAAATGGGTCCGTTAGCGATATTAATCCATAAATTAACTCCGAAATAAAATAGGTCAAAATAAAGACACCTGCACTTACTTTTCTCATGGCCATACCCGTCGCGGATGGAAGATAAAATTTATTCCTTGGGTATAAAATCAGATAAACGCCCATAAGACCAAAGATTGCTCCAGACGCTCCTAAGGAGGGAATTTCATCATATCCAGAAACAGGAATTATTATTGTACTTAGCGCATGAAGTACGCTACCAAAAAGACCTGAAACAATATATGTAAAAAGGAATAAGAAGTGCCCCATAGCGTGTTCACAATTATCTGTTACCACCAAAAAAAACCACATATTCATAACTATATGTATAATATCTCCATGCATAAACATTGAGCTAAATAATGTCCATAGATTTTTACCTTTAAAAAAATCCGCAGGAACAAAAGCAGCTTCTTCAACACGCATATGGCCTGTTGGATCCATGATTTGCCAGATAAATACGATAATATTAGCAGCTAATATAATTACAGAGAAATATTGCTTAAAAAATGGGATTTTATCTCTTTCAGCTTCTATAACCATTGTTATTCACTCTTTTTTTTAGATTTAACCAAAAATTAGGTATTGAAGATATTTTTCTCAAATTCCTTAAAAATATTTCTAGTTTTTTTAAAAAAAGCCAGTTCTTATAGTATAAAATAACCTTCTATGAAGTTCTGAAAAAAAAAAAATAAGTATAAAGAAAAAGAGCTTTATTCTAATTTCTATCTAAAATATCTTTAATTCTTTTCAGAAGGTCTTTTCCAGAAAAAGGCTTGACAATATAATCATCTGCGCCGAGATTCTTACCCTTTTGCACATCTTCGTTAAAACTTTTTACTGTAAATAAAACTACGAGAATATCTTTATACTTTTCATTGTTTTTGATTTCCTCCAGAACACTATAACCACTTCGGCCCGGCATCATAATATCAAGCAATATTAGAGCAATCTTATCATAGTTTTCTTCTACCATCTTCATGGCTTCTTTGGCGTTATTACTCGTGATGGTATCAAATTCGCCCAATTTCAAAAATTTTTCAGTTAGATTGACGATATCAGGCTCATCATCAACTATAAGGATTGTATTTTTTCCTTCTCCTCCCAAAATATCCAAACCTCCAAATCCTTAATCCTAGTCTTTTGCCTATAATATTATATATTATAAAATTTTTAGCTTTAATCAAATTTATTTAATTAATTTTGATACACACAAATTTTTCTATATATAATTGAGTTTAGATATTTATATAAATGAGCTTTTTTTTTACATTTGTGATCATCAAAATCACATATTAGTGTTAATATGGTAAGAAAAAACCAACTACCCCAATTTCCTAATGATTATTTAAATGAAAAGGCTGAAGAATATGATAGTTCAAAATGGATGGAACGAAATCAAAAAAGATCAACAATTTTAAGTATTCAATATCTTTTTGATGAGAAATTGATTGGGCAAGATAAATTTGGGATTGAAATGGGAGATTCATTTTTACTTTTAGATTTAGGATGTGGAACGGGATTTTCTTCTGAAGTTTTACTTGAAAATGGGTTTCATGTAATTGGCATAGACATATTACTAGACATGATCTTAAAAGCAAGAGAAAAGAGAAAAAGTCTTAAGAAAAGAAAAAAATTTGAAATAATATTGGCAGATATTAATTTTCTACCAATAAGGACTAATATAATCGATCATATCATTTCAATTTCATCCTATAACTTTATTACACACGGAAATGAGAATTTTGGTGTAAAAGCTAAACTTTTAGGTAATACAGCAGCATATTTAAATGAAATTCTTAAGAATAGGGGAAGAATTATAATAGAATTTTATCCAAAAGATGATCATGAATTAGATATTTTTACGAAATCATTCACCAACAATGGATTTGAAGGATTTATGGTTAAAAATAATCCAAAACAAAAAGCTGGTCAGACTTTTCTATTATTAAAGAAAATTTAGAAAAATGGGAACCTGTAAATTTTGTGGGGAAATAGATAATACAATATCTGATGTTCTTCAAGTATGCAGAAACTGTATTCTTGAAGGAGACTGGAATAAAATTAAGCCCCATATTTTAGGAGTTCACAAACAAGTTCGACAACTTGTAGATCTTCCAGAAAGACCACCAAAAGCAGAAAAACCAAATATAAGACTAAAATGCAATTATTGTATTAATGAATGTTCCTTATCTGATAATGATGTAAGTTACTGTGGTCTAAGAAATATAAAAAAGAAAAATTCTGGTGATTTACCGTTTCCGTCTAAGTCAAAAGGATATATTCATGGTTATATTGATCCTAACCCTACCAATTGTTGTAATGCATGGTTTTGCCCTGCAGGGACATCAGTTGGATTTCCAGAATATACTGATTATAAAGGACCTGAATTTGGAACATATAGTTATGCCGCTTTCCTATATGGATGCACATTTGATTGCTTATTTTGCCAAAATGCGTCTCATAAAAATTTTTCAAAAAAATTTCTGTTTGATGCTGAACTAATAGCAAACCAAATAGTGAAAAATGAGAACATTACATGTATTTGTTATTTTGGAGGAACTCCAGAAGCACAATTACCATTTTCTATTAATCTATCTAATAAAATTCTTGAAAAAATTAAGAAAGAAAACAAAAATAGGAAATTTAGGGTATGTTGGGAGTGGAATGGAAGTGGAAATAGAGCATTAATAGAAGAGTGTATGCAAATAGCCATTAAATCTGGGGGTAACATCAAATTTGACTTAAAAACATACAATGAGAAGTTAAATTTGGCTTTATGTGGAGTAAGTAATCAAAGAACTCTTGAGAACTTCAAATTTTTAGCTGACAATTATTTTGGAACGAGAAGTGAAGATATGCCAGAAATGAGTGCTTGTACATTGATGGTTCCAGGATATACAACGACAGAGGAAGTTGAATTAATCGTAAAGTACATCAAATCAATTAATGAAGATATTCCTTATAGCCTATTAATTTTCCATGGAGATTATCAGATGAGAGATTTGGGGATTACACCAAGAAAACAAACTTTAAAGAGTCTGGAAGTAGCAAAAAAATATTTAAGAAAAGTTAATTTGGGAAATAAATTCCTATTAGGATTAAGTTAATCACACTAGCGACTTTAAATTCTACTAATTCTTATCTATTATTACTATTAAAAATTATTTTGGCGAAATTCGTACAATTCTATATTATACTAATTGAAATTAAGGTTTATAGAAAACATGATTAGTAAAGAAATGCAAAATATAATTAAGCTATTAAAGGATTTTTCTACTAACACCGAACTGTCCGTAGAAGCACAAAGAGCTGGAATGGACCAATTAGCTAAAATGGCAACACTTGCTAAAGACGTGAAATTTGTTGCTGTAGATGCAGGAGGAGTACCTGCTGAATGGGTAACTACGCCAGAAATCAATGATCAAAATGTAATTCTAGATTTACATGGGGGTTATTATATAATAGGAAATTTAGAAATTGAGCGAGCTGTTTGTGCTACCTTAGGAAGAGCATCAAAATGTAGGGCTATTGCTATAGATTATCGTCTAGCACCAGAACATCCATTTCCTGCAGCTTTAGAAGATGCCGTTACAGCATATCGCTGGCTTATAAACGATCAAGGAATAGATCCGAAAAATCTAATATTCGAAGGAATTTCTGCAGGAGGAGGTCTAACTTTGGCATGTTTACTAAAACTTAGAGATGAGGGTGACCCTTTACCAGCAGCTGCAGTTTCTCTGTCTCCTTACGGGGATTTAGCCCTTACTAGTGAATCCTATTCAAGAAACGCGGAACAAGATTGGATCTCATATGAATCAAGCGAATTTAACGCTCCTCTCTATTATGGAGAAGCAGATCCTAAGAATCCTTATATATCTCCTTGTTATGGAGATTTTAAAGGGATACCTCCAATATTTATACAATTTGGGACCTCAGAAGTACTTTATGATGATGCTATACGTATAGCAGAGCGTGCTAAAGCTGCAGGGGTAGACGTTACTGTTGACATTTGGGAAGACATGGTTCATGGATTCCAGTTATTCTTTAATTTTACTCCAGAAGCTAAGGCTGCTGTAGAAAAGATAACCGAATTTATAAGTAGATTTTTCAAGTAATGAGGTAATAAGGTAAATACTTGAATTCTTTTTTTTCCTATAATTGATTTAAAGAAAAAATTAGGAGAGTAATTTATAATTGGATTAAATTAGTTTAATTCCAATGCTCGTTATAAAATAAGATAATAAAATTTATTTAATAGGAATAATTTATAGAATAGAAAGAGTATACGTATAAACGTAAATTTTAATTATATTTAATGGTGAGTGAAACATACAAAAAGCGCGCATACGGTTGTCATCTACTCAATTAGATGCATTAAAATCAGTATGCGATCAAGTTCAAGCTGTTTGTACTTCCCAAGGAATTAGAAAAAATGGACCAATCCCACTCCCAACAAAAAGACTCCGCGTACCGATAATGAAAGCTCCAAGTGGTCAAGGAACTTCAACTTGGGCTAAGTTTGAGATGCGTATTCACAAAAGACTTTTTGAAATCATTGCAAATGAGCGAAGTATGCATCTTATTATGAAAATCCAGATCCCTGAATCAGTGCTCGTAGAAATTGAGTTAATGTAATTTAGGTCTTCTTATTTATTTATAATTCTTCTTGTTTGATTTGTACTGGATCATTAGCTAGTTTTACCTTTTTATTAACTTCGATTTTATCAACATGGTACACAGTTCCCAAAATTTCTGATCCTCGACCAATTGTTATATCTTTACCTTTAATATCTCCCTCGACATGTGTTCTGGTAATATCGACAATATTTTTAGCTAATATACTTCCGTGAATTCTATAATGCTGTTTTTTTTTAGCACCTTCCGAAGCACCCAGAAGAACGTTTTCAGCTACAACATTACCTTCTATTTTAGTAGTTCCATCGATCTTAATGCTTTTTTGAGCAGAAATATTTCCATTTATACTTGAAGACCCAGAAATTTCAATTCCTTCATCAACCGTTACAAAATGTCCTACTTTAAATGAACCTGAAGCTACTAAAGCCCCTTGAATCCTTACAAGATTACCTATTTGTGTTGAACCTGAAAAGTCAGCACTTCCTTCCCCGCGAATAAATCCTGCGATATTCAATGAACCTGAACTGCTTATCTCCCCATTTGCAGTTAGATTACCTGAACCTTTTAAGGTACCTGAAGATGTAAGTCCATCACATTCTAAATCTCCATTAATCACTCCCGAACCAGAAATTCTTATAGATTTTTTAACTTTTCCCCCTGAGATTTTAGCAGATCCAGTAATGCTAATATGTTCATCATATTCCATCAAGTCTCCTGAACTACTAACTATCGCTCTCTTCTCCTCTTCCTTTACAGTTTCATTCTTATTTTTTTCCACTTAATTCACAACCAAAAGAATTGATTAAAGTTATATAAAATCAAATTTAATAAAACTTTTACTTATTTTCCTAATTTGGAAAAAAAGAAAAGCCTTCAATTAATCAGATTTAAATCAATAAATTGATATGATTTTATTAGACAATTTAAGATAATCTTAATAGAAGTGGATTTTTTTGGTAGATTTCCATACTAAGACTTTTTTTGGTCAAAAATCAAGTTTAACGGTTTCTAGCCCTGCAAGAACAGTTCCCTATATTTTTTTAAGTTGTGCAAATAGAAAAGATGATGGAACATGGGAAAAGACAAGTAAAGGTGAAGGAAAAACTGTCAAACTATCAATTGAAGAAATTATCTGTATTTTAGGAGTTCTGAATAGAAGAACTGCAGTGTGGAGAGGATTTCATGTTTTTGAGGATCGTAAAACAGAAATTTATGTAGGCTGGGAAGATGAGAGTCGTCAGGCATTAAGAATAAAAATTGGGGATTATGAAAAGAAAATTCGATTTCCAAATTTAGATCTCCTCACATTAATGCTTGAGCATATGCTTGACGAAAAAATAGAGTTTGCTACTAGTGGTACCTTTAAAGCGAAAGATAAGGAAGAATCTGTTGATCAAGAAGCTGAATACAGTGTATTTGCAGAACATATTACTGCTAGAGATGGATTGCACATTGTTGAAACTACAGAATATGGTGCTTCTATTGATAGAGTTGATATTAAAGCGAGAATTAAAGTTGAAAGCCCTAAAGCATTGCTTATTACATTAGAATCAGATAAAGAATTCTGGATCCCTAAAAGTACCATACATAATGATTATGATACAACACATAAAGATCTACAGAAATTTACTGTTGATAAATGGATCATTGAGAAGAATAAAATCTTAGAATAAATAAGAATATTAAAGCTTATTTCTAAAGAAAAGATATATAGAATTATACTCTTCTCTATTTTTGAGATTTATACATTAGATTTGAGTATTTATGGAGCTTAGTATTAATTTCTTAAAACAAATCGCGTTGGATATTTATAATGTAGTAAATCCGCTTTTAGGCACAAAAGCAGCTGCTAAAAAGTCAAAAAGAGGAGCTGGTGGTGACATCTCAATGCTTCTTGATATTGTCGCAGAAAATGCAATCATTGATTCTCTTGAAAAGAAAAATGTGCCTTTATTGTTAATTAGTGAAGAAATAGGAGAAAAATATATTGGTGATAAAAAAGAGGCTAAAAAAGGGCAAATTAAATTAATTGTAGATCCAATAGATGGATCAAATAATGCTGTAAAAGGAATTCCTTATTGTTCCGTTTCTATAGCTTATGCTATTGGTGATAAAATGACAGATATTACTAAAGCTGTAGTTCTTAATCTAAATACGAAAGATATCTACTGGGCAGAAAAAGGAAAAGGAGCCTATCTCAATGGCAATAAAATTAATGTTTCTGACCTAGATATGTCGCAAAAATGCTTTTTTGAGCTTAATCTTCCAATGAATAATTTGATGATAAATTTACATAAATTAGAACCTTTAATCAGAAAATTCTATAGAATCAGAATATTAGGAAGTAGTGCTCTATCTTTATGTCAGATCGCAAATGGAAGTATGGAAGCATTTATTAATTTGAGAGAAAGCAACCGATTAGTAGATGTGGCCGCAGGAGTGTTAATTTTAAAGGAAGCAGGTGGTAAAATCTTTTCTTTGGATGGAAAGGAAATTGAAAAGAACTTATCAATAGAAGTAAAATTCCCATTTATTGCATGTAATGCTGAATTAGAATCATTCCTAAAAAAAATGTTTATTAATACAAGATTCTAGTTAAAAAGATCATTGCTAATTTAAAGTGAATAGAAATTTTTGAAGTTGAACTAAAAATGGCTATAATCTATTAATATTGGAAATTAAATTAAAAAAATAACTAAAAAAACCAAATTAAGTTAAATTAGATCTTTGTATTTAAATATTATATTGAAATTATTGAGAACAGGCCAAAGACAAACTAATATCACTATTAACACCATTATACCATAACCTATTGCTATATAATCAACCATATCATTTTTTTTATTTATAAACCATAATGCGAAATTTATAACTAATAAAATTCCAGTGATGATCACATTTATCATTGTCCATAGAAAAGGTTTTTCTACAATGTCTACAGCCAATTGATTACTTTCTCGACAAAAAGGAAATGATTTTAAACATATAACGGTTGAAATTATATCCAATAATCTAACACCAAAAAAAGTTATTATGAGAATAGCTGTAAAATAAAACTTCTTAATTGTTCTTTTTTTAATTTTCTTAAATTTTGGTAACTCAAGATTTTCTTGAGATACATTAACCAATACATATTCCATCTTTATTTACCACCCCATCTAAAGTGAACTAATATGATTTAATTATAATTTAATTGTAAGCCGTTTCATCGCGACGGTTTTTTGGCACGGCTTACCCATCACTAAAAATGGGAAGGGTCATATTTAAATATTACGATTATTTATATATAATTAAGAAAAATTAGTTTCATTCAATTTGTAAAATTTTTCCGTTTTATATATAAAAAATCTCATTTAAACCGACTAAAATCATGAGTGATAAAAGGAATAAGAACATAGACGAATTAAAAACAAAAAATAAATCCAAAGTCAAGAATAGTTCAATTCTTAATATCAATAATAAAAAAAGTGAGAAAACATGGTCAGAATTGATTGATAAACATCCATTACGCCATGATATATGGATGATTCTCGAACTCTATAGTGAGTTGAATGTAACTGAAATTACTCGTTATGTAAAACAGAGTAAATCAACAGTATCACGTGTTTTAAATGGAATGGAGGATGATGAACTTGTTTTATCTAGAAGAGGTAAAAAAGAAAAAGGTGAGAAGATCCCTCCAAAATTTTATCACATAAATCCAAAATTTAAAATGGAGGAATATGAGTATGATGAAGAGAACTTACCTGAAGATCCAGGTGAACTTAAAAAATTCTATTTATCGGAAATAATGAGACATAATAAAGCTACTTCTAACATGAAAAAATTAATTGATTACCTGACCACACTACTAAAACATCTTGAAAGCCAATTGGAAGATATTGATAAAGCTAAGTCTACTTATAATGAATATTTATCAGGTATAAATGAACCATTGAATAATATTATTTATTTTGATAAGAAACGCTTCAAAGAATTTTTGGATCTACGGATAGAGTATATGATGAAATTACATAAGTTGGCTATTGAACAAGAATTAGATACTGATAATGCTTTTGTTTATTTTGATATGTCCTTACCTTTATCGGCTCTCTTTGAACTTACTAAAAAATTAAAGCAAAAATAAAAATTAAATTAATATTTGTCTTAAATAATATTGGAGGATGAAAAAGGTGTTGAAATTAAAAGCCGAGGAATTAACTCGAGCAGAACAACTTATGAGAGAAGGTAAATATGAGGAAGCCCTTCAAATTGTAAATAAGCTTGAGGATTTAAAAAATCTAACGCTTCAAGATCAATTCGAGATCCATCGCTTCAAGAGTTCTCTCCTTTTTGAAATTGGACGATTTGATGACGCCCTTCAATATATTGAATTAGCTTATAAAGAAAGTCATCAAATGAAAAATGATCTTCAAATAATTGATATCCTAATTTCCAAGAGTAGCCTCCTACTTAAATCAACTAGGCTAAACGAAGCTCTAAATAACATTATTAAAGTTGAACAAATGCTCAAAAAGATAAATCATATCTCATCAAAAGAATATAAAGAGAAATATGCATCTTTAATTTTACTTAAAGGACACTATTATTGGAATTTGGGTGATTCCAATCGTTCTTTAGAGTATGCTAATGAGGTTTTAGCTATTGCTGAAGAAATTGAAAATGATTTAATTAAAATTTCTGCAACAAAGCTGTTTGGGTTTAATTACAGTCTTAAAGGTGAACTTGAACTCAATATAGAGAATAATAAACGCATTTTAGCACTAGCGAAGAAGTTAAATAATAAACAGGAAATAATTGGCGCTCTTAATAGTATGGGAATGATACTCACTGAAAAACAGGAGTTTGATAAAGCCTTAAATTGTCTTAAGGAAGCATTATCAATATGTGATGAAATTAAAAGTTTTAAAAAAGCTGCGGTTCTTAGCTCTCTTCTTGATTTATATCTAGAAATTAATAATCTTGATAAAGCACAACAATGTCTAGATCAAATAAAACAAATCAGAAATCAAGAACCTACTAAGTGGCATAATGATCTTTATCAGCTTGAAAAAGCAGAATTGTTGAAAAAGAAACTACAAGACATTAATAAACTTAAAGCAAGGGAAATATATAAACAACTTGTTGATAAGGGGGATTCTGCTATTGACATCTATTACTGTTCTCTAATAAATCTATGTGATTCATATTTGAAGGAATTACAAAAAACAAATGATTTAAAAATATTAGATGAGATTCAACCTTATATTAAACGATTAATGAATATTGCCAAAAGTCAACAGTCATCCTGGCTACTTGTTGAAATGTATTTATTTCAAGCTAAATTGAAACTCATAAGTTTTGAATTTAATGAAGCTCAAAAATTTCAATCCCAAGCTCTCGATATTGCTGAAAAATATGGTCAAACCCTATTAGCAGAGAGAGTTCAGATAGAACAGGATGAATTGCTTAATGAAAAAATCAAATGGGAAAAATTGAAGAAATCAAAAGCGGTTATGGCTGAACGCCTTGAATTAACCGACCTAGATAATCAAATTGGCCGCATGCTTAGAAAGCGGTCTCTCTTGAAATAAATAACTTAAGAATAAAAAGATTAAATTAAAACTTATCTTAAAAAATATTAGAGGATGAAAAAAATGTTAAATTTAAAAGCCAAGGAATTAACTCGAGCAAAACAACTTATGAGAGAAAGTAAATTTGTAGAAGCTCTCCAAATTTTAAATGAACTTGAAAAAAAAGAAGTCCTCTCACTTCAAGAACAGTTTGATTATCATCATCTTAAAGGCTCTCTCCTTTTTGAACAAGGATTTATGGATGAGGCCCTTAAATATGCTGAATTAGCTTATAATGAAAGCCGAAAATTAAAAAATAATCTTCTAACCTTAGATACAATTTTCACTAAGATTAATATCTTTAGATATTCTGGAAGACGTATTGATGCGCTCAAAAATATTAACAAAGCTGAGGAATTGCTCAATATCCTTAATCAAATTTCCTCGATTCAATTCAAAGAAAAAAAAGCTTATATAAGATATCTCAAAAGCTTTATTTATTATCAAGAAGGTGATTTAAATAAGGCAATAAAGCATGGACAGAAGGGATTACAGCTTGCAAATGAACTTAATAATAAAAGACTAATTATGCTTAATGTGGGGTGTCTAGCCACTATTCATTCTTGGAAAGGAGAATTTGATATTGCTCAAAAATATAATAAACAACGGTTAAAAATAGCAAAAGATTTAAACGACAAGCAACAGATTATTGGTGCTCTAAACAACATCGGAACAGTATTTCGTGATTTAGGGGATCTTAATCAAGCGATGAAATATATAAAACAGAGTTTAATCCTATGTAATGAAATTAAAAGTTTTAAAACACCTGCTATTCTTGATACTTTATGTAGATTAGCTATTGAAACGGATTCTTTTGATACAGCACAAGAATGCTTAGATTCTATGAAAGTTTTTACTAATCAAAGGGACAAGAAAAACCTACTTGGATATGATATATACAATCTATCAAAAGCGTTGGTTCTTAAACAAAGTCCAAATGATGTTGAAAGACTAAAAGCAAAAGAACTTTTTAAAAAAGAACTTGAGAAGGAGGAAGCAGATTTTGAATCAAAAATTGTAGCTTTACTTAATCTCTGCGCTTTAAATCTAAGAGAATTACATCAAACGAATAATATCAAAATTTTAGATGATATTAACCTTTATATTCAGCAAACGCTTAACATAGCCAAGGAACAAAAATCATATTTGCTATTGGCTGAAACTCATTTACTTCAAGCTAAGCTGAAACTCTTAATTTTTGAATTAAAGGAAGCTCAAAAATTATTAATAACTGCTCAGGATATTGGGAAAAAATATGATTTAGCATTATTAGTAGATAGGATTAATAAGGAGCAGGATGAATTAGTAAATGAAATGGGTAAATGGGAAAAAATGAGGAACTCAAAAGCTATTATGTCTGAACGTATTGATTTAGCTCATATAGAGGTACAGTTAAATCGTATGCTTAAAAAAAGATTTTCTTTAAAGGGAGCAAATATAAACCAAATTATTTGATAATAAAATAAAATCAAGATTAAAGACTTAATCCGGGACTTTAATTGGGTATTTTCCATACTTTCTTCTGATATTTTGCATTGCTTCAAACCTATCAATAGTCACAGCAGGATTAATACTGTGACCTGAACCAAAAATGTAACCACCTCCTGGTGCCAATTCTCTAATTAATCGCTTCGCATACCCCTCAATCTCAGAGATTTCTCCCATGGCTAGCATGATCGGGCTTAAATTCCCCGCAAAAGTAATTTCATCCCCATAGTTCTCATTTAACTTAAAAATATCATACTCAGGATTTGCAGTCGTCGACTCGACTGGATTAATTACATCAACCCCACAATTAATAATATCTTCAAAAATCTCGGTTAGATCCCCATCAGAATGCAATAATATCTTACAATCTCGTTTATGTGCTACATCACATATTTTTTTTAACCATGGAAAAATAAATTTTCGGTATAACTTAGGATGCATGAATAAACCGTTTTTAAAGCCATAATCATCCCATAACAATACCATTTGGGCATTATTTTCAGCTAAAATTTTCACTATTTCAAGAGTGAATTTACCTCGATCATCAAACACTCTCTTTATTTGTTTTTCTCTACCTAGAATTCTAGAGAAAAGTTCTATTCCGAATCCTTCCCAAGTACATTCCATTAAAGAACCCGTTGCCGGAATAGAAAAAACCTCATCATTTAACTCCTTTTGAACTTTTCTTCCCGTTTGAAATTGTATTAATCGTGTATTTAAATTTGGATCAGGTTGTTCCCAGCTCTCATAATCTTCAAAATCTTTAAAATGGCCTCCATGGTAAGCTAAAATTTGAGTGCCATCCTTATATGGCTCAAATTTCATGTGTCTTCCATACTCATCAATGAATCCTTCGTGTTTACTAAGAAATTTTCGAGGAAATAAACTTACGAAGCTTAATACTAAATCAATGCCTACTTTCCGAAAAAACTCATAAGATAATTTGTAACCTCCCGCACCTTTAGGATCGATTCCATAATGTCTCATAATAGTGTTATTGGTAAAAGCACTTTCAAAGGCAGGGACTCGATCAGGTTCTTCATGGTTTACAGCTTTTAACACTCTTTCTGGTGCCTTCATTGTCCCCCAATTTTGATGAAATAACTATAATTAATATAAGATTAACATTATTCTTCTTAAATAAATAATTCTTTTAAAACTGGGTAAATCTCCTTGACTAGTTTTAATAGATTGAATAGAGATTTCTTCAACAGAAAAACTGAAATAGTAGCGAGAGATTTATTAGGGAAATATCTCATAAGAGAAACAGAGAAAAACAAGTTAGTTGGAAAAGTTATCGAAGTTGAAGCTTACCTCGGTCCTCAAGATAAAGCCAGTCATTCTTATAATTACAAAAAAAATAAAAGGACAGAAATAATGTATGAAAAACCAGGTACTCTTTATATTTACTTCATATATGGGATGTATTTCTGTCTTAACATAATTACAGAGCCAGCGGAGATGCCATGCGCTGTTTTAGTAAGAAAATTATATCCTATTGATGGGATCAAAACAATGATTGAAAATAGAAATGTAAAGTTGGGTAAAAACTTTAAAAATCTACTCGATGGCCCTGGAAAATTATGTATGGCATTTGATATAACAAAAGAAGAATTCAATGGGACTGATTCTTGTTCTATCGGTTCAAGACTCTATTTTACTCAAGGTGAAAAGATTGATCAGAAAAATATTATAAAAAGTAAAAGAATCGGTATAGATTACGCAGAAGAAGATAAAGATCTACTATTAAGATACACCCTAATTAACAGAAAAAAATAAAACTGGTTCTCATTTTCTACATTTTCATAGGAAAAATTAGACATTAATGGAAAAATTTAAATACTCAAATTTACCAAATATACTTTGGAATAGGGTTATTGGTTGTAGGTCTAATTTAATTAAGTTAGGAATGTCTAATAAGGTGATTATATCGTAAGAGATGCCTTGAAATTCTTTCAAGCTTATGTGAAAGAAATGATTGATGTAGGTGGGAATAATTTACCAAAAGCAATATCTTCTAAATCTGGTGCGAAGCTAGGCAAGTTATATAAAAATAAAGGATTTCCAATAAAAATAGAGGATGTGTTAATTCAAATCTATACTGCATTAAATGCCAAACCAATAATAAAAAAATTAGATGATAATACGTATGATATAATTATCAATTATTCAAAGAAATTCTGTCCAATTGGGGGTGCCAATAATCCTTCACGCGCGGCTTTATTTCAAGAAAATATATGTAGGCCTTATACAAGGGGTTTTTTAAATGAACTTTTTCCAGAATATAAATTTGAATCTGATATCTTAAATTGTATTCCTCTAAATAATCATCGAACTTGTCACTATATTTTAAAAATAAAAAATAGAGAAAATACTCCTTGAGCTATCTATTTCTATTAAATTCAGATAATATAGATTCTTTATATATTATCAAATAAATATTTTCTACATAAAAAATTAAATACTTTAAAATTGAGATTTATGTAATATATTCACTTTATTATTATTAAGAAAGATTCTGAAACTATGCCTAAAAATAGAGAGGCTTTAAGATTTTTTCAAGCATATATCAATGAAATGATTGATATAGGTGGAGAAAATCTCCCAAAATCTATATCCGCCAGTTTGGGAGCAAAATTAGGTAAAATATTAAAGGAAAGGGAATCTCTTAGTTTAGAAGAGAGATTAAAAAAAATATATTCAGCATTAAATGCCAAGACTAAAATTACTTCCATAGATAAGAATACCCGTGAGATAATAATCAAATTTCACTCAAACTTTTGCCCTATTGGTGGAAAATACAATCCTGATCGATCAGACATCATTAGAAATTCAATATGTAAGCCATATACAAGAGCAATATTGCAATCTCTAGATCCCGATACAAAATATGAAACAGAGATAGTGGATTGTATTCTTAAATCTAATAGAAAAAATTGTCAGTATCTGTTAACGATTAAAGAATAAAAAACCCGAATCTCGGCCTCAATTCTATTGCTAAGACCAAATGCTACGCCTCTCCACACCCTTACTATAAAGCGTAAATACCTATAGTTACGGCTGCTCCATCCCTGGCCTTGCCGGTTTTCTAATTACGAGCTTATATCTTTCCTTCAAAAGATACTGCCCTGATACCTACCATTATAGGGAGTGCTTCGACGAGAACATAACGCTGGCTAACAATACTCATGAAACCTTGACACGGGCAATTTCCGCTATGAGGATTTTACGGTCCGTCCAGCAATGGGACTTCAGACCACCCCAAAAGGTCCATTATATAAAATGCACTCAATAATAAAAATATATTGTAATGATTAGTTCTTTTCAAATTAAGATTAGACAATCATTATCTCGATACTGCTTCTTTATTTATTTTTCTCCTTAAGATAGAAATAAATTCTTTTGTATCAGGAAACACATATACTAAGTCCTCTCCATCATCATCAATAATGATTTCTCTAGTAAACCGTCCATCAACTTTGGCCTTTAAATCATTTAAAATCATAAATTAAAAATACACTCAAGCGCTCAAAAATAGATATAGCATGGTGATAACACCAGAATTAGTGACTTAACCGTCTGGACAAAAAAGAAAATCTTTGAAATGTTTTTATATCTCATGTACAAGAAGCTGTTCCAGGAAATTTTTAATCTGGTCATTAGCAGCTCGACCATTATTAAAAATGTTTTTAAAGTATTCATTCAAATATATTTTTATTTCTGAATTAAGATCTTGTATATCTACATAATTATATTTGTTTTTCAGCTTCTTACCGTTGATCAATGGTTTAATATGCTTTTCAATTCGGTTTAACATAAAACCTGTAACAGCTCTATTTACTTTTAATTTATCTTCATCAGATAATTCATAGTCGCTATGGATTGTTTTATCTCTAATCTCATTTAATTCTAATAGAATTTCTTCTAAATCTGGTGACAAATCCAATAATTTGATTTTATCCTTTAAATCCTTGTCAATTTCCTCAGTAAACTGTGAATTACAATAGTTCTCTAAATTAGCATAAAATCTAACTAAGAGTTTAAATGTTTCTTTTATATCATGCATATTTTCAAAGGCACTTAGATTTAAATTCTTTAATGAGGTTTCGATAGTTGATTTAACTTGTTCTGAAATATCTTGTAAATATTGAGAATAATCTTCAAACTGAAATCCATAATAATAATTATTATATTTCTCTTTAATGTCCTTCCCTAGCGTACTTTGTGTCTGAATCTTCTCTTTTTTCACAATTTCTTTTACAAACTTTAAAACATAATTACAACTGGGGCAATATGTAATCCACGTACTCAAAACTACTTCTGTTGGTTTAACTCCACTTGAACTTATGTAACCATTAAATCCTGATAATTTTTTCCCATCTGAAGTTGAAAAAATTGCTTCTTCCGGATAAAATGTTCTTGGAATGAATTTTGTATCACAAACAGGACATTTTAGTTTCTCTTTTTCTCTCATGACTCATTTACATATATGTTTTCAAATAATATATTCTGACTATTATGACATAATATTATCATATTTCTATGTGTTAATAGTGATATATATACAGAAATAATATCTAGAACATATTGCCTTTTAAGAATGAATGAATTCTCAGAGGAGCTTATTTTTTAATAATAAGCAGTAAATACGATTTAATAACAATATTTTAATAATATTGATATTTATTTAGCACATACTTATCCAATATGTAATTACAGATTTGGAATGTTTAAAATGTCGGAAGAAATTTATTATATTGATGCGAAAATCTTAGAAAGTTTCATGAGAGACGTTTTCACAAAGCTTGGAGTACCTGAAGATGATGCAAATATTATTGCTGAAGTTCTTATCACATCTGATTTGAGGGGTATTGAATCTCATGGTGTTCAAAGATGTAAGATGTATTATGATAGGATTAAAGCGGGTATTTATGAAGTAAATACTAAAATAGATATCGTCAAGGAGGGACCTACTACAGCACTTTTGGATGGCAATTGCGGGATGGGACATGTTATTGCATATAAAGCGATGACTATGGCCATAAAAAAGGCGAAAGAGTATGGATTAGGTGCTGTTGCAGTGAGAAATTCCACACATTTTGGAATTGCCGGATTTTACAGCCTTATGGCAATAAAGGAAGGAATGATAGGGTTAAGTGTTACAAATGCACGACCCTCCATTCCTCCAACTTTCGGAGTTGAGCCTATGTTAGGTACTAATCCATTAACCTTTGGAGCCCCTACTGATGAAGTAATTCCTTTTTTAATAGATGCAGCAACCTCAATTATTCAGAGAGGTAAGGTTGAGATGTATGACAGGATTAAAAAACCTGTTCCAGAAAATACAGTTATTGATGAAAAAGGTGAAATTCTTACTGATGCAACAAAAATCCTAGCTAAAATGTTAGAAAGAAAAGCAGCTTTGCTACCAGTTGGCGGAAAAGGTGAAGACACAGCAGGATATAAAGGATATGGATATGCTACTATTGTTGAATTATTATCTGCTGCATTACAAGAGGGAATCTATTTACGTGATACTTTAGGCATTGAAGAAGATGGACAAAAAAGACTAAAGGTAGGACATTTCTTTTTAGTGATTAATCCAGAAAGTTTTATCGGAATCGATTCATTTAAAAAAACAGCAGGAAATATAATGAGAGATCTTAGGAATTCTCCTAAAGAACCTGGACAGGAAAGAATTTATACGGCGGGTGAAAAAGAATTTTATGCGGAAAAAACTAATAGAGAAAAGGGTATTCCACTAAATAAAAGTCTTCAAAATGACTTAAAAATAATGCAAAAAGAACTTGGTTTAGATAAATATAAATTTCCTTTTTAATTA
>JAHQWY010000234.1 GCA_029856445.1 Promethearchaeia archaeon | reverse complement strand
CAACTGCATGTTTTGATGCATTAGATGTGTCTTTAGATCAAGAAAAAATTTTTGAAATAAAATTATATAACCAAAAAACTAATGTTAATATATATGCATAAGGAAGAAGTAGAGCTTTTTCTAAAACGAGCTAAAAATTTTTTAGATGGAGCTAAAGAAAGATACCAAAAAGAAGATTGGGATTTAACTTGTTTTATGGCAGAACAATCAGTTCAGCTTCTTCTGAAATCAATTATCTTAGAAAGAGGAGGGGAATTTCCAAGAACCCATTCATTAAGGCAACTATTTTCAATTTTATCTAATTTAATAGATAATAGTGAATTTAAATATGATAGAAAATCACTTTTATTCTTAGAAAGCGCTTATTTAAACGCTCGATACATTAATTTCTCATATAATAAGGAAGATGCTGAAGAAATTTTAAAAATTGTTGATGAGGTAATAAAACTTGTTAGAAATGTTAGAAACAATGAAAATTCGTCGTGAGATGCTAAAAAATTACAGAGTATATTTGGAAAGAATATACAATAGTACTAAAGAGATTTTGATAGATTCAGAAGTATTTATCTTCGGAAGTATCATTGAAGAAAAGCAAGTAGGTGGCAGTGATATCGATATTTTAATTATTGCGAATGTCCCTAAAAAGCATTTAATTAGAACTCAAATCATTACTGATATTGAAGAAAGTGCAGGATTACCTCTAAGTCATCCTTTTGAAATCCATTTACTTTCTTCTGAGGAATTCAGTACTTGGAAAGAAATTTATAAACTGAAATTTCGAGATATATCATATTATATATGAATTCTTTCTGATTTGGATATGAAAAATAATAGTTTTATTTAAAATAATTTAAGGCTGCAAGAACAAAAATTTTTGTAAGGTCTATCAAATCTTCAATATAAACAAATTCATCTTTAGTATGAACATTATTATCTCCTCTTGTCCCTCCAACCAAGATTGTTTCAATTCCTTTTTCTTGAAACCAATGAGCATCTGTGGTTGGTATAAATAATTTAAATTCTCTTTCTTCATTAAATACGATTTTAAAAGCGTTTTTAACAGATTTCGCGAACTTTGAGTTCTCATCAATAACTTGAGGCTCATAGGCAATAGGGATTTGTACAGATATATCTAAGAGAGGATCTTCTTCTTTAAGAATCTCCACAAATTGTAAAATCTTATTCTTCAAACTCTCGATATCCTGTTCTGGTATAATATTTATACTAATCTGTAAAACACATCTATTTGGGACAATAGAAATTTTAGTTCCTCCTTGAATAACAACTATATTTACATCACTCACTTTTGAAGAATAGCTTGGGGGTAATTGATATTTTGTTTCTTTCTGATTCAATTCCTTTTTCATCTCTAAAAGAAAATTTAAGGACTTTACCATTTTTTGAATAGCATTTATCCCGGAATATTCATTACGAAGAGGTTCTGGTAAATCAGGGAAACCCATACCATGACTTTGATTTCCTCGAATAACAAAGATAGGAAACATTCCACCCCCCACAATAACCAATTGGATAGGCAAATGGAGAATCTCCTAATAAACACGCATCTCCTTTAACCATTTTTCTATGTAACAAATACTTAGCTCCAGCTAAACCACCAAGCTCTTCATCTCCAACTGCGGTTAATGTCAGATTCCCATTAAATACAGGGATAGTTTTTAATATTGCTTGGGTTGCAAAAATTTCTGCAGTTACACATGATTTATCATCCGAAGAACCCCGACCATAAATTTTGCCATCAATGACTTCTCCTCCAAAGGGATCTTTTGTCCAGCCTTCAAATGCTTTAATAGTATCATAATGCCCATAAAATATCAGTCTATGCTTGTTATTATTCTCTATTTTCCCAACAACGTTGTTCTCTCTAATCTCGACTTCAAGGCCGATTTCCTTCATCTTAATAGCTGTAAATATGGCAATTTCCTCATAATTACCAGGAGGATTTTCAGAGGGAATTTGTACAATTTGCTGATGGAACTTTATAATTTCATCCCGTAAAGAATCAATCCGTTCCAATACAGAATTCTTAAGGTCATCCATTTATTTCACATTTTATGAAAATTTTTTATACATATCCTGTATAAGATCGTCTAACTCCTTCATAGATTTCTTTTCAGTTGAGTAAGCAATTTTCGCACATTCATCTTCTAAATCAAAACATGATTTAATATAAGCCTTATTCATGATTGTTAGCATTGACTTAATGAAGAATAAGAATTCTGTTTGGTATTTACTCAATTGCTTAACAAAAGAGAGTGTTTCACTCTCAAGTTGATCTAGGGGAAAAATTCTTGTGGGGAAATTAATATTTTTTAATTCTTCAATTCCAACTTTATCAGTGGTATAAAGTAAATTTTTTGCACAGTTTAAACCAAAAGCCAATAATGGCAGAAGAGTTGCTCCTGTTTGGGGAAATGCCGATATAGCAATTTCAGGCAGTCTTAAATATAATTCTTCTTTAGAACGATTAGCAAAAATTTTTAAATCACTTGCCAATATAACCATAACACCAAAACCAACTGCGATGCCCTGTACTTGTGTTAAAATAGGTTTTTTCATAAGAATCATAGTTTGATTTATCTTTCTTCCCCATTCTGTAATTTGTAACACATTCTCAGGTGATCCTTGGATTTCCTTTAAATCATACCCAGCTGAAAAGAATCGCTGCCCCGTACTTTTTATTATAAGACATTTTACCTTTTCATCTTGATCCGCTCTAATTAAATTTTCATGAATCATCTTTAACATTGAAATGTTACAGGCATTTGCTTTATCTGGTCTGTTAATCGTGATTGTTGCAATCCGTCCTTTTGCTTCATACAAAATTAAATCTTGATCATTCATAATATCTTTAACTTAGAATTCAATATAAAATTCATTACAAAATAAAGTATTAAAGGCAGCTTTTTCATATTTTGTCATTTTTATATGATAGATTGAAAACCATCAACGATAAACTCTTGGATATAGAAAATCCAAAACTAAAAAATTAAAAAACTATCTACCACATATTTAGATTGTTATTTCAAATAATTTGAACTAATTTAAAAAAGTGAGAAAGATGGCAAAAAGAGTCGCAATTAATGGTTTCGGAAGAATTGGAAGATTATTTTTCAGAGCTGTATACGATAATTTCTGGAATGACATTGATCTTGTTTCCATCAATGATCTTTTTGAACCAAAATATTTGGCTTATGCTTTAAAATATGATTCTGTCTTTGGAAGATTTAAAGGAAAAGTCGAATCTACTGATAATTCATTGATTATTGATGGTAAAAATATACCTATTACTGCGGAGAGAGATCCCGCGAATTTGCCTCATGGTAGTAATAATATTGATGTAGCAGCTGAATGTACTGGTCGATTTGTTAATAGAGAAGGAGCTAGTAAACACTTAACTGCAGGTGCAAAAAGGGTTTTAATCAGTGCACCAGCTACAGATCCAGATATTACAGTTGTTTTGGGATGTAATGATGATAAGTTAACAAGTGATCATAAAATTATCTCAAATGCATCTTGTACAACTAATTGTTTAGCTCCGGTTGTCAAAGTTCTGCAAGAAAATTTTAAGATCAAATACGGTCTAATGACAACAATCCACTCATATACTAATGATCAAACAACGGGAGATATCGCAAGAGCAGGAGCCCCTGATAAAATGATTCGCGGAAGAGCAGCTGCCCAAAATATGATACCTACATCTACTGGTGCTGCGAAAGCAATTGGTTTGGTTTTTCCTGAATTAAAAGGAAAACTAGATGGTATTGCGGTAAGAGTACCTACTCTTGATGGTAGTGTAGTTGATTTAAAAGCCGTTGTAGAAAATAAATGTACTGCTGAAGACATTAATTCTAAGATGAAAGAAGCCTCTAATAACAGCTTAAAGGGGATCTTAGAATATACTGACGATCCAATTGTAAGTAGTGATATTATTGGAAATTCAAATAGCTCAATATTTAATGGTCTTTGGACAAAAGTTATTGAGGATCAGATTTTCGTCTTAAGCTGGTATGATAATGAATGGGGCTTCTCAAACCGAATGGCCGAATTAATAGTTAAAAAGTTATAGAGATTCAACTTTATTTTTTTTTTATTTTTCATCTCTGTTTTAATAGTGAATTTCTAGATAACAATTTTAATTTATTGACTTTTGGGATCTTCAAATTAAAGACAAGGCAAAATATAAATTCAAAACTTATTTTCTTTTTCACTCTTAGGTACATTATTTCCCGTCTATTATTTTAGATTAGATAACTCAATGAGCTCCAATATAGTAACGATTAACAATTACATATTCTACAAAATTAGTTAATAAGGTGAAAATAGTTAATAAATAATATAATTTTTTTTAAAAACCTGCATATATAAATGGAGTATATTTTACAAAACTGTTGGTAAATATAATTATCATAAAGATTAAGAAAGCATAGATTATTCCTTGAGGTATCCAATGCAGATTTGTGATAATGTCCTGTCTTTTCAATTTATATTGTATTAAATCGATTAAGAAAATGAAAAAATAGGAGAATAGCAATATATAGAGGAGATAATTATGATTTATATGAACTAAAAAAGAAGAATCAAAGGAATATGCTTTTTTTATAATTATAAAGGCAGTATTTAGATCACTTGATCGAAAGATTATCAAGGCAAAGTTAATAAATTGAAATGTAATAAAAAATCCTAAAAATTTGTAGCAACTATAAAAAAGCTTTTTTTTATATCCATCCAAATTTTCAATTAATTTTATAGGATTCTTATTCCATTTATTTAAAGCATTATGATTAAATCTATAGATAATAAGAAAGAACCCATGAACGAGCCCAAATATAATGTAAGTTAAACCAGCACCATGCCACAACCCGCTTAAAGTAAACACAATTAGAATGTTTAATTGTAATCTTTTCGAACCTTTGCGATCACCACCCAGAGGGATATAAAGATAATCCCGAAGCCATTCAGTTAATGAAATATGCCAAGTTCGCCAAAAAGCTCGAATATTTGTTGATAAGTAGGGTTGATTAAAATTTATCATTAAATTTATACCAAATAATTTACTAATTCCTCGAGCAATATTAGAATAGGCAGCAAAATCAGCATAAATTTGAATAGTATATAAAAACGTTATCAATAAAGCATCTGTGGAGTTATAGGCGGAAGGATTTAAATAAAAATCACCTATATGATATGAAATCAAATCTGCTATGACAACTTTACTAAAATAACCAAATAAGATTAACTGGATTGCTCCCGAAAAATCGCAATTTGATAGCTTTTTTCTTTTTTCAATTTCAGGGATAAAATTTTTAGGATGTTCGATAGGACCTGATGCAAGTTTTGGAAAATAAGCAAGAAAGACTGCAAAATCGATAAATCTTTTAATAGGGTTTATAATTTCTCTATATACATCAATATTGTAAGCAATTACTTGCAATGTATAGAAAGAGATTCCTATAATTACAATAATATTAAGTATAAAAGGATCTATATTTAGTCCAAAAATATTTAATAGATAGGTTATATTTTCAGAAAAAAAGTTAAAATATTTAAAAAAAACCAAGTTTGATAGATTTATCAAAATACTTAAAACTAAAATTCTTTTTTTTTTCTTTTGGTTAAAATTTTTTCCTAGAAGAATTCCGCTAAAATAATTAAAAATAGTAGACGAAAATATTATTATTAACAGCCAAAGACTTCCAAAACCATATATAAAATAACATAAACCTAATAAAATTGTATTTTGAGTCTTAATGAATTTGCTAAAAGACCAATAAATTATTAGGCCTATAAAGAGTATAATTAAAAAACTAAAATCGGTAAAATTTAAAGGCATGGCAGACTTGAAGTTGATTTTTATTATAAATTAATTGATTTTAATAATTAAAAAGCTTCTAACAATTTAAGATATAGTTTGTGCATCTAATCAATATCGATTTATTTTATAATTCTTTACAAACTAAGTAGATACACATTCCTCAAATTTTTCTGCTACAAGTGTAGTATAAAGCTGTGCACCAAAAA
>JAHQWY010000233.1 GCA_029856445.1 Promethearchaeia archaeon | reverse complement strand
AGGAAGATTTGAAATGAAGTATGAAAAAAACCAATACTCCGAATCTTTTTCAGTATGTACTCTAATTATTGCTGGTGGATTTCTATTCTGGGGAATAAGTACTTTCGTCACTGAAGGTCTTGATCACTGGTGGGGATATATCTCAATAGCAATAGGTGTTGCGATACTTGTTTCCCAAATAATTGCGATAGCTAACAGAAGCAAGCTGAAAAATGTAGTTTTAGCTGAATTTCAGGAAAATCCAGAAGCGACTGTAGAATTTGTGAGTAATAGTACAGGAATAACTAAAAAAGATATTCAAGCAATAATATTAGATCTAAAAGCTTCCGGTCAATTAAGAGCAAAATTCAATTCAGAAACAGGACAGGTGAAACATCTTTTAACAGAAGAGAAGGAACCAACTCCAGGAGAAAGAGCCAGTTACTGTTCTAATTGTGGCACTCCTATTACAAAAGAATCAGCTCAATATTGTGCATACTGTGGTGGAAAAATTTAATCACTTTTTATAAAATTCTTCAACATTCTATAGTATTATTTCTGATGAGAAGAAAATAAAAATATCTTTAATTCAAATTAATTTATTTCTATTACCTTCTTACCTTCTATCTCATAAGTTTTTTTAGGTATTTTAAGTCTTAGTACCCCATACTTAAAACTTGCATCAATTCCTTCTAAGTCGATCTCTTCGGGTAAATGAAAACATCGATAGAAGCTTTCTGATCTGAATTCTCTTCTCAAGTAATCTCCTTCAACCTTTTTTTCTTTCTCCTTTTTTTTATCTTTTTTGTCTTTATGTTTATCTTTCTTTTCTTCTTTTTTCTCTTTCTCTTTTTTATCTTCTTTATCCGCTTTATGTTTTAGAGCTTTTTCACCAATTATTTCTAGAATACCTTCTTGAAGAGTTATTTTTACATGTTTTTTATCCAAACCTGGTAATTCAACAAAAAGATTATATCCATTTTCATTTTCGATTATATTTGTTAAGGGAGTTCTATAAAATGATTCAATTTCTAAAATTTCTAAAGACTCAGTGGGTCTAATTCTAAATGGCCCCCAATCAGAAATTTCTATCATTGAATCCTTCGATTGGTTCAAAAAAAAAGTCTGTTTCTTTTTTAAGTTTATTTCTTCTTTTTTCTTTTCACTTTCTATGTCTATTTCAGTCTCTTTCTCATCTTCCTCAGATTTATCTTCAAAATTTTCATCCATTATATTCAGATCTCCAAAAATTTACAGAATAACGAAAAATAAATGAAAGTTATATAAAAAGTTTCGTTTGTATCTTAATATGAAATAAAAAGAAAATTTTTTGTATTTTTATCTTAAAGCATCCAACTTCTTCTCATGTAATTCTGTTAACTTCCTTCTATTCTCAGCTAGTTTTTCTCCTTTAATAGGATAGTAATACATCCCGATCCAAGAAATCAAAAGAATAATAGCTGGATAGATGCCCATTAAAATCTGAAGTCCTAATATAGTATTAATTCCTGGATTCGGTGTGTAAGTATTCCAATCTGTTGTAGAAAATACAATACCGATTATGAAGAAATTAATAATTGTTGATAATCTGATAAAGAAATTAAGAACTGCATAATAAATCCCAGATCGTCGTGTTCCGTGAGTAATTTCATCTTCATCAATGATTTCAGCAATACATTGATCATAAAAGTATAACCCACCACCAAGACCAATCCCATTGAAAATTTGTACGATAAAAGCCATCTCAATACTAACTGAGAATGCAAAAATTATAATTGGAATTATCCATGACGCTATTCCTATTAATCCTGCCATACGAGCTCCTTTAATTTTTCTTATTTTTTCCCACAATGGTGTAGATATTGCGGCCACAATGAATTGTAATGCAAGTAATACTCCAATAAGATTATCATTTTCAATATCTAAAGCATGTTTCATAAAGAGAGGCGCTAATGTGGGTAAAATGTTTATAACAATCCATGTCCCCAAAGCTGGTATCAAAAACCATTGAAACGATTTATTTTTAAATGTTTTTCTTAGAGTTATAGAAAAAGACATAGCAGTTTCAGCATCTTTAGATATATGCTTAGGTTCTTTTACACCCCACTTCAAGAGAATGAAATATGTTACAACGATTATTATTGCAGCGATAATACCTGTTAATTGGTATTGTCCCAAAGTATTCGGATCTTTTATGGCGGGATCTGTATCTGGAATAACACCTAGAATATTATCAATAATCAGGGTAGGTAGAAGAAATGCGAAAATCAACGCAACCATTACGAAACTTATCCTTACTTTTCCTATTGAACTACGTTCTTCCATAGATACATACATTTCAGAAAAAACGGCATTGTAATTCAAATTAAAAGCTGTATAGGTTGTATCGAATAGGATAAGGATGAGAAAAAAATATAAGAAGTTAATTGTAGGTGAGTTAAGATCAACTGGAGGTGTAAATAGAAGTATCATTATAATCGCTAAGGGGATAGTAGCGGCTGCCATCCACGGTATTCTTCGTCCCCATTTAGTTTTTGTTCGATCAGAAAGATACCCTATTAGTGGATCATTAATACCATTCCATAAACTCCATACAATAAACCCACCACTGATTAATAGTACAGGTATTCCTACAATTGCAAAATAGAAAGTGAAAATTAGAAATGTAAATGTTTGCATGGCAGTATTATCCCCAACTTCTCCGAACGCAAATGCAATTTTCCTTTTTAACGATATATTTTGATTTTTATTATTGCTCATAAAATCAATTTTTTTTTTAATTAATCAAATATGAATAAACATTTGCTCTATTTCTATAAAAATATATCTTAGAGAAAATATTAAAGAGCTTAATCTAGAATTTAGATAAATTCTTATGAAAAAATTATAAGGGTAATCTAATGAGAAAAACAATTACTGCAGGAGTAATAGGGGCGGGGAGAATGGGAAAAATTCATATTGAAAATGTTTTATGTAGAATTCCAGATCTAAAATTAAAAATGGTCGCTGACATTAATATTGATGAAAAGTTAAAAAAATGGGCTTATGAAATTGGTGTTCCTAAACTTACTGTAGATGCAAATGAAATTATAAATGATTCTGAATTAAATGCTATAATAATTGCTTCATCCACTAATACCCACGCCAAATTCATTCAAGAAGCAGCTCGAGCAAAAAAAGACATTTTTTGTGAAAAACCTATTGATACAGATTTAAAACGCATTAAAGAAACATTAGAAATTGTTAAGAGAGAAGGAGTAAAACTTATGATTGGTTTTAACAGGAGATTTGACAGAAATTTCCAAAGAGTCAGGGAGATGGTCACTTCAGGTCAAATAGGAACTCCTTATATTGTTAAAGTCACTGCTCGTGATCCTGCACTGCCTCCTATTGAATATATTAAGACCTCTGGAGGGATGCTTTTTGATATGACAATTCACGATTGGGATATGGCTCGTTTTCAAGTGGGTAGTGAAATTGAAGAAGTATATACGAAAGGTGCAGTTCTTGTAGATCCTAAAATAGGTAAAGCGGGAGATATAGATACTGCGGTGGTAATTTTAAAATTTGAAAATGGAGTAATTGGAATGATTGATAATTCCCGTCAAGCAGTATATGGATATGACCAACGTGTTGAAGTATTTGGTTCAAAAGGATGTGCAATTGCGGAAAATGAACAATTGAATACAGTACGGTTATATACAGCTGAAAAGATCAAGGAAGATAACATCCCATACTTTTTTTTACAAAGATATATGGATTCTTACGCTGCAGAATTACAAGACTTCCTTGAATGTTTACAAAATAACAGAGAACCCTCGCCAAATGGAGAAGATGGTCTTCGAAATGTAGTACTAGCTGTGGCTGCCCAAAAATCATATGAAGAGAATAGGCCTGTCAAGATTTCTGAAATAGTTATATAACATCGCAACCCAACTTATTGAATTTTAAGCAAAATTTTTAATTTCATAGTAAATAAAAGATACACGTAAGTACTTATGGGTTGATAGCTTATATCATTTGATTTATCTGCGTTTAAAGTATTAATTAAGAAGATTTTTCCACCAAAAGAAAGTGTTTACACTGTAGATACTACTGGGGATGGAAAAGGAGATTCTATACAAATAAAAGTTATTAATTTACTACTTCCATTCGTAATTCCTGAAAACATTGAGTTAGGAGACTTTAATTTAAAGAACTTTGATCTACAAAATTTTGATTTTTCTGAATATGTGAAATTTTTAATAGATGATAAACCGATTAACATTTCAAAAGATTCTATTGACCTTGAAATAATTAAGGATCGTTTCTTAATTTTTCATAAAGGAGATTCATTTAAATTAGATGATATTCTTGAAGGTAAATTAAGTGGGCGAACAATAGGATTAGGTGATACTATCAGTATTTTAATTAAATTAGATACAGAATCTCTCAATATACTAACCGAAGGAAAACACACATTCAAGATTGAAAACGATTTAGTATCAAATCTTATAATTAATTTTGAATTGGATGAGACAAATATGAATGTAAAATTTGAACCTGAAAACACATAATTAAGATTTGATATAAATTAAGCATTTTAATTATCATTTTAGTCTCTAATGATTTATAAGGGAGTTTTTATGTTTAATTTCTGATCATAAATTAGAGGTCTTATTATGGCTACTAGTAAACTTTCTCCTAGCACAGATATCACTCCTTTTGATAATCACGCCAAAATTCGGTTTATTTGCCCTGTGTGTAAAGCTGAGAAAGTTCTGCAATTTCCTAAATCGGTTATTAACCAAGCAAAAGGATTATCAACTATGTCTATCGTAAGTGGTTTAGTATGTGAGCACCAATTTCAAGCCTTTGTCGATAAAAATTGTACCGTACGTGGCTATCAGAGGGTAGATTTCGAATTTGCTAAAAATATCACTGAAGAAAAAGCATTAAAATATAAAATGAATAAAACTAATGATGATGAGCTTTTCGAAAATCTAATCTTGGAAGGAAATTATCTAGAATATAATCCAACAAGAAAGGAAGATGATAATATTACTAAAAATAATCGTGAACTCAAGAAAAGTGTTAATTATCTTGAAGAGTTATATAACGAGTTCTGGGAATTTATCGATGAAGATAACCCCCTATTTCAAAAACTTATAAAAGATGATTTCAGAAGAAATTAATTTGAATTTATCAACTCTACAATATTAATAAAGAGAGAATTATGGCAAGGGAGGGAGACCCAATAAAGCTCGAAAGCGGGCTTTTTTTTTTGAACCTTGTCGAAAATGGTTGAATCAACCAAAACTTTTTTTCTCGATACCCAGATCTTCAGTATCACCTTTATCGGTAAATCCGATGGATCTGGTGCGTTCTTACCCATCAGTGGAAAAGCTCCAAAGCATACATACCGGGCTACGCCACCTTGCCAATGTTATTTTATCTTATTTTTTTTGACTATATATAAAATATAATCATAAATAAGATAGAAAGTAAAGTACAGAATCTCATAAAAATCTTTTTGGTCTTCAAGTGTGAAAATATTAGAGAAATAAAAATAAATGAAAACTAAATCAGATCTAAAATTTCTGTGAAATTTTCAATTTTACGACCCTTCCAATCAACCTCAACTATACGATAGGGATCCATTTCATTGGGATCACGGATCATTATAGCATCCATACCTACATGAGAGGCTCCCGATAATTCGTTACTATCACCATCTCCTATGAAAAGGCATTCGGTTGGTTCGACTCCTAATTGTTTGCATGCTAAATTATATATTTGAGTATCTGGTTTTTTCAAACCTACTGAAGCAGAGAAGATAGTAGCGTCAAATAAATGAAAAAATTCTGTGTTTTTCCATAAGAGAGGCACATCGGCAGAACAATTAGTTATTAACCCGATCGTATAACCTAATCCTTTTAACTTTTTTAAAACATCAACAGCTCCATTTTTAGGAGTTAAGGCTTTGCGTGTGTTTCCCAGTCTAATCTGATTACATTTTTCAATGTTTTCTTCACTCGCAGAAGCCTTAAGTTTATTACATATATATCTTATACTTTCTTCGGT
>JAHQWY010000232.1 GCA_029856445.1 Promethearchaeia archaeon | reverse complement strand
ATAAGAATGATACATCATCTTTATCTTAAGATAATCACAATTAACTATGAATTTAATTTAACTATAAAATAGGTTAATGATTATGGGTAAAATTTTGGATCTTGCTGAAGATTTATGGGTTGGAAGAAAAGATACATTTTCTCATCACCCATTTGGGATACCCCGTGGGCTAGAACTAATAAATGAATACAACTCACAACGAACATGGTTTTACAGAGGTTTTTCAAATTCAATAATCAGAGAAACTAACGAGGGATTGATAATAATTGATCCTGGCGCAGATTTTGACGTTAATCAAAAATTTAAGGCCTTACGAGAAGTTACATCTCAAAAAATAAATACGGTAATATTTACCCATGGTCATGTTGATCATGTTGGAATCAAACCTTATATTGAGGAATGTGAGCATAATAATTGGCCTATACCTCGGATTATTGGACACGAATCAATTAATAATCGTTTTGATCGATATAAATTAACAAATTCTTGGAATGCAATTATTAATTTAAGACAATTTAGAGGAAATAAAGGTGAACCATTTTTTAAGAAAGATTTTTATTATCCGAATTTAACTTATCGAGATGATAAAGAAATTCAAATTGCTGGTGTGCAGGTTCAACTAAAACATGCAAGAGGAGAAACTGATGATCATACATGGGTTTTTTTCATTGATACAAAGATTTTATGTACAGGTGATCTATTTATTTGGGGAATACCAAATGCAGGAAATCCCCAAAAAGTCCAACGCTATGCTCATGAGTGGGCGTTGGCATTACGGGAAATGGAAGAATATAAACCTAAAATTTTATGTCCAGGACATGGTGTTCCTATTATTGGTGCAGATCGGGTTAATGAAGCATTAAATAATACAGCTCTTTTGCTGGAAACACTTCACACACAAACAGTATCTCTGATGAATAAAGGAGAATCTTTAGATACAATTATTCATACTGTGGAAGTACCTGAAGATCTATACGAAAAGCCATACCTTAAACCAATATATGATGAACCTGAATTTATTGTAAGAAATATTTGGCGATTGCACGGAGGTTGGTACGATGGTACTCCTTCTCATCTAAAACCCGCTCCCGAAATTGTTCAAGCAAAAGAAATTGCAAATCTTGCTGGAGGCGCAGTAAAGCTAGCTGAAAGAGCGTTAGAGCTTATGAATAGTGGCGATTTAAGGATGGCCTGTCACCTCGCCGAATGGGCTTGGGTAAGTTCACCTACTAATAAAATTGTTAGTGAGATCGCTTCAAAAGTATTTATTGAAAGAGCTAAAACAGAAAAATCAACAATGGCAATTGGAATTTATATGTCAGCAGCCAGAAAAATGGGTGGTGAAACTGATAAAGAAATACAGGGAATAACAGTGATTCAAGCCCAAGAGCAAAGACATCAATCTTCATGAGCATCATATTTTTTACTTATAAAGTAATTCCAGAAGGAGTTACTTTTTTGAAACTATTCCCTGTCATCCTGTAAGGAATCTGGATTTAAATTCATAATTAGCGCGAGATGAAAAACTGCCCAGGATCCACATAAATCACAATCAACATCGTTCCCATAACAACAAAATGGAATTTCGAACCCATCGTCCCCTAAATAGAGGGGAATTATAACTTTCTTTAAAGGGCAATCTTTTGTAATTTGAGGAGCATTTTGAGAGAACAAAAGTTCAAGTACCATATTATTATTAAGCACGAATTTAGGATATTTTTTTTTTAATTTAATTATTTTCCTCACAGCAATATCCCTTTCCTTTAGAGATTTCCATGTAAATTCGGAAGTATCATTTTTTTTCGGAACATAAAAACCAAAATTGATACCTCTTATGGGAGTCTCCGTTTTCAAGTCTTTAATAAGTTCTTCAAAACAATCCTCATTCATTTTTGTAACAACACAATTGCATTGGAGATCTCCACTAAAATTTTCAGGTAAATTATTTAAATTGTGCACAATTCTTTTAAAACTCCCCTTTCCCCTAATCTCGTCGTTTATATCTTCAGGACCATCTACTGAAATTGTCCATTTTGTCTTTGACCCTAAATTAATTAATGGTAATGTTCCATTCGTAGCAATAACATTTTGAGGAAAAAGTTTAACTCCTAGTTTTAAAACATCTTTTCTGAGAAGTGGTTCTCCTCCCATCCATAGCATCCTGAAAATTCCATACTTTGTCTTATACTTTTTTATCTCATTTATCATTTTGTCAGTTGTCATTTCATTTTTCTCAGTAGGTCTATTAGGATTACCTTCTCGAAAGACAAAACAATGTTTACATTTTAAATTACATCTGTTTGTTATATTTACCAACGCTAAGGGATATAGTTTTTTCAAATCTTTCATCATTACCTCAAATTTCTATTTTAAACTAATAATTGGCGCCCTCCATCAACATGAAGAGTCTCTCCTGTAATATATGATGCTTCATCAGATGCCAAAAATAAAATGGCTTTTGCAATATCTATTGGTTGACCGATTCTTTTGATAATTATTGTTTTTAACCAATCCTCTTTCTCTTCTTTGCTCATCTCCCATGTTTCAATCACGCCAGGAGAAACAGCATTAACTCTTAAAGGTGCTAATTCTTTAGCTAATCCTCTAGTTAATGGAGTTCCTGCTGATTTAGTAAGCACATAACCTAATCCTCCTGGATCATAATCCATCACTACATTGACAATATTACCATCAGTTTCTTTTAAATGAGGAAAAGCAAAATGAGAACACACAATGATTCCCATAATATTCACTTGAACCATCTTTTTCCATAATTCCCAATCTGGGTTATGAAAGTTAAATAATGGAGGAGGATGTTTAGAGGCATTATTTACTAATACATCAATCTTCCCAAAATTATTTATAGTCTCATCAATCATATTTTTTACTTCAGTTGTATTAGAGATATCCGCTTTAATATCTATCGCCTCTACCCCTAAATCCTTAACTATGTTTAAAATTTTTTTTGCTTTGACGGGAGAAGAATAGTAATTAACAATTATATTGGCCCCGTTTTCAGCAAATAATCGAGCAGTCTCACTTCCAATCCCTCCACTTGCTTCTGTTATTATTACAACTTTTCCCTTAAACGACATGATTATTATCTACTCTTATTTATAATTTTGTCACTTAAATTACGTGTAAAATATCAAGTATTGAAACAAAATTATTTTTAAATGTAAGTTGAATCTATATTTACTATAATTATTTTTTTCAAATTTAAACTATAATAAGGTAAAATCCATGATATATGATAAAAAATGTAAAGTGTTTTGTTTTTTTTTTGTGATTGCCCTTATATTCGGAATGAACCTGATGATACAATGTAATATTGGTAAAAATCAACTGGAAAAAGATAATAATATTGATATCAAATGGAAGATTCCGAGGAACTCGGGAGTTTTAACACAGTTATGGAACTTTTCAACCTCCAGTTCTATATATTCCTCTCCAGCAATAGGAGATTTAGATTGTGATGGGAAGCCTGAAGTTGTAATTGGATGTAATGATAATAGAACCTATGCATTAAATGGTGAAGATGGAACAGAACTTTGGAATTTTACCATGGGCAGTTCAGTATCTAGTGCTCCTTCTTTAGGTGATATTGACAATGATGGTAAACTTGAAGTTGTAGTGGGGGAATATAATGGTAAAATGTATGTTTTGAACGGTGAGGATGGAAGTGAACTATGGAATTATACAGTCGGAGGTATATTCATATCAGCACCCTTATTGGGTGATATAAATAATGATGGTAAACTTGAAATTGTAATGGCAAGTTTTTCTGATTATAAATTATATGCTCTAAGTGGAGAGGATGGTTCTCAGTTATGGAATTATTCTATGGCAGGAGCTATATACGCTACTCCCTCGTTGGCAAATTTAGATTTTGATGACAATCTTGAAATTGTTATAGGATGTTCTGGCATAGGCTGGGTAGATGTATTGAACGGAGAGGATGGAACAAGAACATGGAGATTTACTACTGGGGATCATACCAGTTCATCTCCAGCTCTAGGAGATGTTGATGGTGATGGAAAACTTGAAGTATTGATAGGAAGTACTAATAACAAGCTATATGCTTTAAATGGCGAGGATGGAAGTAAATTATGGGATTATACAACTGGAGGTGATGTTTATTCTTCTCCGGGATTAGGAGATATTGATAATGATGGTAAACTTGAAGTCATTGTAGGAAGTTTCGATGGAAGAATATACGCCATAAATGGGGAGGATGGAAATGAGATATGGAATTATACAACTGGAGCAGCTATACGTAGCTCCCCATCGTTGGGTGATGTAGACAATGATAATAAACTCGAAGTTGTTATCGGAAGTCGTGATAAAAAAGTATATGCATTAAATGGAGAAGATGGGAGCGAGGAATGGGTATATACTACATTGAATGATGTAGATTCTTCTCCTGCTCTTGGAGATATTAATAATGATGATCAACTCGATATAGTAATAGGAGGTTATGATTCTTATGTATACGCATTAAGTCCTTTAAACTCCGGTAAAAGAATTTACTGGCAGGCTTTATCTGGAGATTCTACATTTTTAAGGAGTAAAGATTTGGATAGCATAGATAGTGATTCAGATATGCTCTCTATCTACACAGAAACTTTATTAGGATCAGATCCAGAAGATATCGATACAGATAGTGATGGTTTATCCGATGGATTCGAAGTCAGCGTAATAAACACAGACCCTACTCTTATTGATACAGATAATGACAACTTTTTAGATGGGTATGAATACGAATATGGGAGTGATCCGTTAGATCCGAATGATTTTCCCAAGCCATGGGAGGAAGATCTGCTAGTAGAGATTATTGAAAGTTCTTATTCAACCGAAGCATTTAACCTCACCATCAATGTGTTTGATGAGACTGAACAAACAGTTGATGCAGCAACAATTCAAATGTGGTGGAATGAATCTGATGTTTCTGATACCATAATCAATCTTGGGAATGGACTATATTTTGTGTCCCTAACACCTATTACAGTTATTCCTGGAGAAAATCCAATACTATTAAGAATGATTATATCTGCTTCTGGATACGAAAATAAAACTTTTGAGACTTATCTCGCAGTAGATCCTGAAACTTTAGAGAAAGATGGTAAAGCTTCTGCTGATAAATTCCCTTTTATTATACCTACTATTGCAATTATTTCAATAGGGGGAATAGGAATATCCGTAATTACAATAGGAATATTACGTAAAAGAAAATAAAAAAGAAAAATCAAATAATTGAAAAGACTTTTTTTTTATATAATTTTTACAAGACTTTTACTCCTTATTCACATATAGATTTAAATATTTCTTAGGAAAATTTATATTAAAATTGTAAATTAGTTAGATTTAATTTTATGATTGATTTTTCATCTTTTTATATCCAATCACTGTCAAAGCAACAAAAACAAATCCAAATGTTAGTAAAGATATTCCGATAGGGACGGAAATACCAATTAATAAACCCCCAGCAATAAACCATGCAATAGCTGCAATTAAGGAAAGTATAATCTGATTTTTTTTGGAAAATGGCATGATTATATCTATAATACATTTATATTAAAATTATAGTATTGAAATCTAAAAGCTAACCATAACTATAAAATGAAAAGTAATTTCAATCACTAATAACCTTCTGAAGACTAGGACTTTATGTTTTTGGCAATTACCTGAGCATCCTCGTCTTATTCCTCGGAATCTGTGTAAATAGCTATAAAAAAGTTAAAATTTAAAAGAGTAAATTTAGTTGTATATCAAGGGGTTCTGTTAAGAATATATTAATATTACGTTTTGCATCAATTTCCTAAGGTAGTTCACATGTTAATTAGAGAAGCTGGTATCATTTTCAATGGTATGCCTATAATATTTTCTAGTTATCATAGAGCGAGTAAGGAAAAAACAGATTTAATTTGTTCAAGTGGACTTATGAGTGGGCTTTTATCCTTTGCTGAATGTCTAATGGAACCAATAGAGTACTTTGAAACCAGCAAATACACCATAGTTTTTAAAAGCGGAACTATACAAGATTTTTTTGGGGAGGTGCAGGA
>JAHQWY010000231.1 GCA_029856445.1 Promethearchaeia archaeon | reverse complement strand
CGATGACGTTCACAGTTTCATCTTCTAATATATATTCTAAAAATTCATTTTCTCCCAAGTCCATCTTGTTTCCAATTGAAACAATATACCTAAATCCTAAATTTGGGTACTGATGAAAAATTGTTGGTGCGATCCCACCATTTAAAAATCCACTTTGGGTTATAATGGCAGCATTACCTCTTTTATAATGCGCTAACGTAAATTGACCAGTGAAGAAACCTCCCTTTTTATCTTTATAATCTCCATCGAACCGACTGATTCCCATACAGTTAGGACCAATAAGCCGTAGTTTGGTGAAATTTTCAGTAACGGCCGCAATTTCATCTCTCAATTTTAACCCTTCTATTCCCACTTCCTCAAAACCAGCACTTTGTATTATAGCCGCTTTTATTCCTTTCTTGACACAATCTTTTATAATATCAGTAACAATACGATTATTTACATAAAAAATGGCAAGATCGACTTCATCTTCAATATCTAAAACAGATTTTTTAAATTTGAAACCATAAATTTCATCTTCTTCACTATAATTGGGATTAACAGGATAAATCTGACCTTTATAGCCATTTAATTGTAAATTTTGAACTATACGGTTTCCACCTTTCATTGGAACCTTTGAAGCACCAATTACTGCGACTGATTTTGGATTATAAAATAAATCAACAGTTTCTATAACCGAATTACTCATCTTTTCCATCAATTCTCAGACAATAAGACAAAAAATTGTCTTTTCATTTCTATATTGTGTTCAAAATATTGGATTATTTATGATTTTTTCTATGAAGACTAATAAATACTTAACATTATAGAATGAAATGGTAAATTCTGAGTCTGATAACACTGAAATAATTATAAGAGATAAAATCAAAATACATTATATACAAAAATATGGTCTTAAAAAATGAAAGTTGAAGCAATCACAATTAATCTAATGAACCGTAATATGTATCACGCTAAATCTTCTGGTATAGACAAAATGGAACTCGAGAAAAAAGGTTTTTTTTCAAGTGCGTTAGGATACATCGAAGAATACTGTACCAAAAATGGATTTGACATTATCAATGTACATGGTTCAAATAATAGAGTTTACGAGCTCATCAAACGCTAAATTATTTCCCTTTTTTTTTTATTAATAGCTTAAATTGAAACTTTCATTTATTTAAAAGATTTAAATAAAAATTAAGTAAAAGAGAGATGATTTAAATGCGAACTTTTATGATTTGTAAGAACGTTCATCGTTCAGAAATTCCTGACAGGTTCAAAGAGTATGATAACCGATCTTATGACGAAGAAGTTGAGATTTTTATTAAAGAATATACAAAACCTGGTGATACAGTACTCGATATGTTCGCGGGACTCGGAACAACACTGATTATTGCAGAAATGCTAGGTCGAGTACCTTATGGTGTTGAATTTCTTGAAGATAAATATAACTATGTCATATCAAAGATTAAAAATAAGGAAAATATGATTCATGGTGATGCACGGAAGTTAATTGAATATGAATTCCCTCCTATAGATCTGGTTTATACCTCACCAATCTTCATGAATAAAAACGAGACTAGGGATCCTTTGAATGGTTATAAAACAGAGGGGAATTATGCCAAGTATTTAAAGGATATAAAAAAAATATTTACTGATCTTAAGAAATTTTTAAAACCCAAATCTCATATAATCGTTGGTGTTAAAAATCTCAAAACGTCTAACGGGATTACTACTTTAGCTTGGGATATGGGGAATGTGCTTTCTGATGTGCTATTTTTTGAAGGTGAAGTAATTATTGGATATGAAGGGCCCAGAGATAGAGAATCTTTTGGTTATGATCATTACTATTGTCTTGTCTTTTCAAATAGGTGATGGAAAAAAAAATATGCCAAAATTAAACAAAAAAAAAATAATTTATATTTTAATGTAAAGCAACTTCAGATTTCTTATAAAATTGATCATTTACAATTTCATCATTTACTTTCTTTATTATCTCATCGAGATCACCAAGATTTAAAGCTTTTGCTATTTCTCCAAAACCCTCTCTCATTTCGTTTGGGCGTTTACCTAAACTCACCCCACCATCAACCACAAGTGCATGTCCATTAATAAATGTTGAATCATCACTCGCTAGCCATAATGCGGCTTTAGCTATGTCTTCAGGAAGTCCTGCTCGAGGGATGGGTTGCATATCTTTAAACGGGATTTTTAACATTTCAGCAAGTCTTTCTGAAGCGCCTTGATCAAGACCTAAACCTTTCCCAAAAATTGCGGTGGCAATTCCTCCAGGACATATACAATTTACGCGAATATTGGATTCTCCTAATTCCATAGCAATAGAATGAGTGAAATGAATAATGGCAGCTTTAGCCGCACTATATACATGTGGACCTAACCCAGTTCCCATTCCAGCTACGCTAGCGGTGCTAATAATGCTTCCTGAACCTTGCTTTTTCATAATAGGGGTTACATATTTTATTCCGATAAAAACACTTCTAAAGAGTACATCCATAGTCTCATCAAAAGCTTTTACAGGAATATCCTCGATATATCCATTAGCACCCCCGATACCTGCATTGTTAAAAATACAGTCTAAACGTCCAAACTTCTCTATTGCTAAATCTATAACTCCCTTAATATCTGATTCCTTTCTTACGTCGCCATGAAAAAAGATAGCACTTTCTCCAAGCTCATTACTTAATTTTTCACCATTTTGAGCTAGGATATCAAGGAATACTACTTTTGCCCCTTCTTCGACGAATAACTTCACGGAGGCTTTACCAATTCCACTTGCTCCTCCGGTGATTACTGCAACTTTATTATCTAATTTACCGATTGTGATTTCACCTCTTTTAATTTAATATACTTTAACTCTAATTTTTAAAGTTGTAAAAAAAATTAGGTAAATATACTTTATATAATTTTTCGAAAATGATCTGGTAAGTTTTTCATTAAATAAATTAAAAGATAATTAGGTTAGATTGGTACATTTATCATCAAGTCTCGAATTATCCATTAAAAAACTTGTAAAAAACAATAAGAAAAGAAAATGGTTTATTATTTGATTATAAAAAATTATTGATCTTCATAAAGGGGGGATCCTGCTTTCATAAAACGATTTAAATGACGCATTGATGCTACTATTTTTCCTGTTTCTTTTTCTTCTAAGGTGGAATCAAGCCATAAGTATTCTGTCTTCTTTGATGCTCCAATACAAGTAAATTTTCCTTTAGCAACATAAGGAACACCGATTAATGCTGGTCCGCTTATATTCCTGATTTCAGTCGCCCCGTAGAATGGAACAGCTTGGTATTCTTCTGTAGCAGTGTGCGCAAAATCAAAGGCCATAGCCTCAAACATTGCTGTTGGATATATAATTGCGTTTCCCCAAGGAGATTTATCTTTATAATATTCCAATTGATCTGTTATTCTTCTTAATCCTCTATTTGCATTTTCCTGTGTAAGTAAAATATCTCTAGCAGGAAGCTCATCCCCAACTTTATGTCTTGATAAAATACGTAATTCTTCTGGTGGACTATTTCTTAGTTCTAAAGCTTGTAAATATGACGGTTCTTTAGGGGAACCTATTGATACTGTTCCAGTCATTATTTGTTGTCCCGTTTTTAATTCAGCCCATGCTTTTACTTGCACATCTTTCGCGTTAATGGGTAGCATCTCTTCAGTCGTATCTGGGGGCAATTCAATAATTGCTCTTACTTCTTCTTTGTCAACTGTTGCAAATGTGTAATACATACTAAGGGTTCCCTGCTCAAACCAACGATCATCAAATACTTTCTGGGCCAATGGTGTGAACATGCTTAAATGTATAGTTCCTTGTATTGTTCCACCACGCATACCAACACTTTTGGCTACATCATCATCATGAATTGATGTGGTGCTGGCTCTTGCTAAGTTTTCTGGAGCTCGCCAACCTCCAAAAATTTTCCCCTCCTTAATTTCAATATCATCTGCCATACGAGGTTTACCTATACCTGTTTAATTTTAATAAATTGAGATATTTTTTTTGAATATTTTTCAAAAAACTACTATATCACTATTAAGTTTAAATCTTAAAAAAAATAAACATTTTGAATTTTACCATTTTCATATCTTCCCATTCAATCTCATTGCATTACTATTGAGAAAATTAAATGCTATGGTTGGGTCTGCTCCAGGCATAGCATATGCTACAAGTATACCTCCTTGAAAAGAGACTAAAATAATATGTCCCATACCACTATCATTGGTTGCAATAAATCCAGTAGAAGAAGTCTCAACAACTTTAAATTCTACATTGTTAAAGACAAAAGAACGGTCCCCGTTAATCACATTCGATATAAAGTCAGTTTGATTAGTTAGATCGAAATTCTCAGTTTGAAAAACTATATTTCCCAAATCAGAGACAACTGCGATTCCAGCAATTTTAGTATTTGCTTCAAATGCAGCTATTCCAATATCGTCAACAATGTTTTTTATTTCATCCATAATTATTTGAAATCAATCTTCGGTTAAAAACTAATAATTAGTAGATTAAGAAAAAAAAAAGTCGAGAAAAAAATATGGGACTAGACTATGAATGATACTGCCTTTTTTAAAGCTTTTTCCGCGTCTTTTATTATATTTTCGATGATATCTGCAACACTTTCGATTTGGTCTATAACTCCTATGCTTTGCCCTAACAAGACATAACCATTATCTGTATCACCATCAAAGATTGCAAAAGCTGCAATTGTATCTCTTCTTAATTCTTCAGCAAGCTGTTCTTGAGATATAGCAGAACGGTGATCTGCTAATGCTTTTTCTTCAGCCATTTTCTCCTCTTTACTTTTTACTAAGCCTTTTGCCATAGCAAATTTGTTCTTCCAGAGTCTAATGGTTCCTAGACCCCCGGTCCTCACAATTGTGTCTTGAGCTTTAGCAGGTGGGACAATATTTTTATAATTTTCATGAAACTCACTATCTTTCGAAGCAATAAATCTTGATCCCATAGCAATACCTCCTGCACCAAGAGCTAAAGCCGCAGCCATACCTGCTCCTGTTGCAAAACCACCGCATGCGATCTTCGGAATATTTGGTTGACCTTGATGAACCTGTTGCAATAAAACCAAACCTTGAACTTTTTCATATGATTGGTGACCTCCTCCTTCAAAACCTGTGACCACAAGACCATCACATCCTACCGCAACACATTTATCAGCTAACCAGAGCGCGGGGGCAACATGGAAATGCTTAACTTGTGAAGCTTTCCTTAATTTCTGGAAATCTTTGTTTTGAGGCATTCTTGATGCTGAACCCGCACTTGTGAGTGCGTATAGGCATTGTTCTCTCAACTTAGGATTTGCCATAATATGTTTAGCGGTTTCGGAGATCAATTTGTCGCAATCTACTGTAAGTCTTGAAGTTCTTATATTGAATCCAAAAATGCCATCAGTATGTTCAACTACATAATCAAGATTTTTTTTCATCGCAGTTATAGCACTTACCTCTCTACCATCCATAGACTGATTAGCATGAGAGATCATGCCAAGTCCACCAGCCTCTGCGACCGCTATTGCTAATTCAGTTGTTCTGAAAGGACCCATAGCAGCACTTGCGATTGGATACTTTATCCCAAACATTTCAGTAATATTTGTTTTTATTGTCAAAAAACATCACCTTCTATTCTATTTGAATTACAGAATACATAAAACTATCCTTTTATGATTGAAATTTTCTTCGTATGAAAATAAAAAAATAATAGTTAAAATAAATTGAATAAGAGATAGAATACTTAGTCTACCAATTTTAATGCTTTTTTTAAAGATATTTCTGCATCTTTTACAATTCTCTCAATGATATCTGACACACTTTCAATTTGGTTAACTATTCCTATACTCTGCCCTAATAAAACGCCCCCGTTTTCCATATCGCCTTGATAAGCTGCAAAAGCAGCTTTTGCATCCTTTCTTAATTCTTCAGCAAGTTCTTCTTGGGATATTGCAGCGCGATGATCTGCTCGTTCTTTTTCTTCAGCCATTTTTTCTTCTTTACTTTGTACTAAACCTTTTGATAGGGCATATTTATTCTTCCAATACCTTATGGTTCCTAGACTTCCTGTT
>JAHQWY010000023.1 GCA_029856445.1 Promethearchaeia archaeon | reverse complement strand
GCATTAAATTTAAAATTTCAATATGGTTCCGATTTAGTATTATTAAATCAGGAATTATATGATGAACAGAGCGCCTTAACCCTAGAAATGGTCGATGAAATTAGGACTTTACCCGGAGTTGATAAAGTTGCTATGTCACTTCATAATACATTTGATCTTCAGGCTACGTTAGCGGCAGTCTTCGAAATCAGTGAAGGTCAAGTTGGTTTTAGCAGAGGAGGTTCAGAAGAGGTCTTGATGGACCTTTTTAAATTTTATACTGCTCAAGAAGAAATGAAAATTAGAACGACAGCGGGAGATCTTATGGATTTTGATGTTGTAGATGCAGGTTTTATCGGTATTGATGAAGATTTTATTGATTTAATTAATAAAGACTTACTAATTTGGAAGAGTGATGGAAGTAGTACCGGGTATTCCTTTAATAATTTATTTACAAACAATGATACATGTATTATCGCGAAATCAATTGCAAGTGTAATTGGAATTAGAGAGGTTGGTGAAAAAATTCGAATAACTTTCTATGATCCTAGTGATCCTAATGATAGTGGAATACCCTTTAATCTTACAGTAGTTGGGATTTCAGGGGGAATTCCTGGTTTTTTTAACTTTAGAAGCAATGAAGCCTCTGCTGAGGGAGGAGGTGTGATGGTTTCTTTAGATAATTACATGCGGTTGATGAAAATTGATAATCCTGGAGAAAGTAATATGGTTGTAGACAAAGTTTTTATAAATTTAATTGAAAAAACCGAAGAAAATATTGAAGAAACAAAAGAAGATATCAGGTTAATGTATCAAGATAAGGATATAATAATTGATGACGCAATTTCAAAAATTAATTTTATAGAGGATATGACAGAAAGACAAAGTTTTTTGATGGAACTAATTCTATCATTTACGATTATGATTAGCATCTTTGGATTAGTTAGTAATATGTATGCCATTATGTTAGAACGAAAATTTGAGATTGGAATATTACGTTCTATGGGAATGAAAACACGGAATGTACGGAATATGTTCTTAGTTGAAAGCTTGATCATATTACTTAGTTCTGGTGTTATGGGTACAATAATTGGCACCTATACAGCATATTTATTAGAAACAAATATGGGTTTAATGACTGAAATGCCAATAATATTTACTGTTCCTATTGATGTTCTACTCAGAGTTTTTATAATTTCAATTTCTGTTGGATTTTTAGGTACTTACATAATTTTAATAAAATTATCGCGACAAACTATAATGGAAATCTTTCGACAAACGTTTTGAAACTAATTTTCATCTTCAGTTGTTTTTTAAGAATTCCAATAATTTTCCTAATGCCTGACCTCTATGCGAAATTTTGTTCTTTTGATCAATAGATAATTCAGCAAAAGTCTTATTTGGGATAATATTTGGGATGAATATTGGGTCAAATCCGAACCCTCCTTTACCTCTAATGGTTTCTGAGACTTTTCCTTCAATCATTCCTTCGAAAAATAATATTTTATCAATCGGATTAAAATAAAGTGCAATTACTGCTGAGAAATGAGCCACAGACCCATCAAAATCATTAATTAAATCGATTATTCCCTTATTACCTATTGTTTTCAACACATATGAAGAATATATCCCCGGAAATCCTTTAAGGGGGATATCTACGAAAAAACCAGCATCTTCTATAAAAAAAGATCCTTCTATTTTATGTCTTACGCTATTTAATTTGAATAAAGCTACATTTTTTAATGTTTCAGCTTGTATTTCAGTCGTTTTAATATCTTTTTGGATTAAGTCATACTTTACCTTCATTTTCCTGAACATCTCAAAGACTTCTCGGAATTTAAATTTATTGCCTGTAATAAAGGAAAGTGTGTTTTCGTTTTGGGTCATAAATATTATAATTATGCTATATTTTTAGTTATTTTTTAAATTTAAATAAGAAGCTTTATGAAGTCATATTGATTTTGATTTTAAATAATGAATTTTTTTTTGATCTTGAGATTTAATTTACTGCCCTTCCACAGCTTTATCCAAAACTTTATTTTGTATAGTTGTTTATTTATAGTATTATAATATTTTAACAATCTGTAAAGCAATAGATTAGATGAGCGAAAAATGGCTCGGATGCATAGCAGAAAAAAAGGAAAAAGTGGTTCTACTAGACCTGCTAGACTGGAAAGACCTCCATGGGTGGAATTAAGCCCTGATGAAGTTGAGAATGAAGTCGTTAAGTTAGCTAGAAGAGGTCATTCAAAATCAATGATAGGAACTATCATGAGAGACTCCCGTGGAGTACCATTAGTAAAGATTGTAGCAGGTAAAAAAATTAGTCAAATTCTCGAATCTAATGATATCAAAAATCCACTTCCAGAAGACTTAGCGAATTTAGTGAGAAAAGCTTTAAATATTAGAAACCATCTTGAGAACAATCATAAAGATTTAGAAACTAAAAAAGGTCTAAATAGAACTGAATCAAAAATATATCGACTGATTAAGTACTATAAAAAGAAAAAAGTACTAGCTACTGATTTTAAATATGATCCAGAGAAAATTAGAACATTAGTTGCCAGATAAGGGAGGATTAAAAGTGAGTTCTAAAGCAAGAAAAAAAAAAGTGAAGATTAAAAAAGTTTCTTTTAAAGATAAATCTTGGTTTCAAGTAATTACTCCAAAGATATTTAATTTTAAACCCATTGGTGAAGTTTTAGGGTTCGAGGAAAATGTAATTGGCAGAACTATTGAAACACTTCTTTTCGATTTCACTGGAAAATATTCTGATATTAGTTTGAAGCTTAAATTTCAAATTAAAGAAGTAAATAATGAAGCAAAAAAATGTAATGCCATTTTTATCGGTCATCAATATACAAATGATTTCATACGGTCCTTAATCGGTAGAGGTAGCTCAAAAGTTCAGACAATTTTAAACTTAACCACAAAAGATGGATATGTCTTTCGCTTAACCACAATATGTACAACTCTAAAAAGAGCAAGAAATTCCCAAATTGTTTTAATTCGCAAAATCATGAGAGAGATTTTAAGAGAATTTGCTAATTCACTTAATCATGAGAAATTCATTGCGGGTGTTATTTATGGGGAATTTCAAAATCAAATTCAGAGAGTGGCTAAAACTATCTATCCCTTAACTAATTGTGTTGTAGTAAAGAGTAAACTTGTCACTATCCCTGAGGGTGGGGAAGATAGGGTAGTTCCTGATGATAAATTTGAGATTGTTGAGGTTGAAGTTAAAAGATCTCGAAAATCAGAAATAAGACGTTCTGAAAGAATAAATGTTAAGAAACTTGCTCAAACCAAAACTGCTAATTCAGATTCAGTAAATGAATCCGATTCACTAGAAAATGACGAAGATGAAGAGTCAGAATAATTCATAAAACTATTATTGTTCGATTTCATTCTTTTTCATATTAAAGACTTTATAGTATTTTACTTTTAGTAGCAAAGTAATTTATTCTCTAAATCATATATTAATACATATTCCAACTTATAGTTTAAATAGCACACAAGATAAAAAGAATTTGGGATAAGAGAATGTCAAATCAAGAAGGAAATCGTAATAATCAATATAATTTTGATGATTATTTGTTTGTTAGAGAAAATTTTAACTATTACTGTGATGATGATTTTTTTCAAGTATTAGTTAGGAAATATACGGGGGATGAGTTTGAACAAATTGATCGCGATCTTAGAGCACTCTCAGATTACGTTTCTTTTAGATTTAGAAAACTTGCAGAAAAAGCAAATGAATTAGAAAATCGAATAAAAGTAACCAAACTTAAACACTTTGATGCTCACAATCACAGAATAGATAGGATTGAACGTTGTATGGAAACTGAAACTTTAGAAGAAGAAGTTTTTAGCCTGGGACTTTTTGATCCTGTAAGAAATACTCCTTGGAGTAGATTTGTCAAAACATTTTTACTTTATGAGAATGGAGAAGCAGGAGTAATGTGCCCTGTGGCTTGTTCACATGGAGCTGTTGAAATTATGCAAAAATATGAGGATACATTGAGTCCGGAAGCAAAAAAAATTCTCAAACATATAAGAGATGGAAAAAAAGGAGAATATGCTAGAGGTGCACAATTTGTAACTGAAATTCAAGGCGGAAGTGACGTTCCTGCTAATCTTGTAGAAGCAGTTTATGAAAAAGATAAAGGTACAGATGGAATTTCTAATTGTTGGAGATTATATGGACAAAAGTTTTTCTGTTCGGCCACCCATGCTGACTACGCTATAGTTACAGCAAAACCAAAAGGAGTTGAATCTTCAACTAAGATTGCTGCGTTTGTTGTCCCTTCTTGGCTTCCTGGAAATAAAGAAAAAGAAATAAGAAACTCCTTTACTATTGATAGGTTAAAACAAAAGTTGGGAACAGCGGAGTTACCAACAGCTGAAATTACATATAATGGTGCAGTAGCATATCCTATAGGCCCCCTTGAAAAGGGACTTGCTGATATTGTTGGAATTGTTCTTTCACTTTCTAGACTCCATGTAGCTTTTGGAATGGCTGCTGGGGCGTTATTGGTTGCAAGAGAAGCAAAGTTATATTCAGAATTTAGAACTGCTTTTGGAGTTCCTATATCTTCATTTCCTTTAATGATTAACCAGATAAACGATTTGGATCATTATTCTAAGCGTAGCGCTGCTGGAACATTTAAAGTATATTCAGAATATATCCATTTTGGAGAAGAATTAATTAGTGGAATAAAAGATTTAGAAAAAATAGATAACATCGAAGAACGTAAACGTCGATTTAGATTACGTGAATTAATAATGTTACAAAAAATTGTAGTTGCGGATGAAGCTCCAGCAATGATACGCAAAGCAATTTCGTTTTTTGGTGGTCACGGGATAATGGAAGATTTCTTATCTTTACCACGTTTGCATCGTGATTCTATGATTATGGAATTATGGGAAGGACCAAGAAACGTTCTTCTCACACAGATTCATCGAGATCTTTCTAGAGTTAGGGATTGGTATCCCACAGACGAATTTTGTAAGGACTTATTAAAGGGAGCTGATTCAGATTTAATTGATAAATATGTATCGGAATTCACCAAAATAATGACACATGATAATCTTCTCAGAAATGATGAGGAAACATTAGCAATTTGTCGTGATTGGGAAGAATTTTCTAATAGATTTTTTATTGCTTATCAAGAACAAGCTCTTAGAGAACTCAATTATAACAGTAAACCACAGAAATTTTCAAAATTATTACGTGAATTTAAAAAAAGGAAAAAGCAAGAAATGGAGATAGAGATGGTAGTTTAATAATAATTAAAATCTGAACTCACTCATCAAATTGATTTACAATATCATCAAGATACTGTTTTAAGTGTTTAAAAGGTTTTAAATCACCTGCAAATTCCATTTGAAAAGTGGCATCTAATACCATTTTAGATTTGAATTGTTTAAAAATGTCCTTAATTTTATAAAAATTACCTGACGCAATAAAATCCAATGAATAACCATTAATATTATCAAATAATATTATCATTTTATTCTTTCTATCTTCAGTATCAACGAAGTGAATTTCCTTTATATTTGTTTTTGCTCGAATCTTAGTATTCATTGAAATAGTTTCTAATTTTGCAGAAAGTTCTGATGTGAATAACTCAATGTTTTCATTGGTATTTTCTTGTGTTAAATTCATCAGAAGATTTATATCATATAGTTGAGATATGATGGGTAATCCTTTAGATGATATTCCAGCATAAAGAATGGTATTTTTATGATGATTCTCGGTCTCATCAAAAATAAGCTCCTCTTCTAACGGTTCTGTGTATTTATCTTTTAAGTAAGCTGTGATTAAAGAAATAATATTTTTGAATGTAGGTTCTTCAGAAGCTTTTTTTAATCCAGCCAGATTTTTATAGTGAAGATTGACTTGTTTACTGAACTCATTTACAATCTTAAAGGTCTCCTCGGATCCTACTTTAAAATCGCCAATAATACAAAAAAATAAATTCTGTTGTTTCTTGGTAACGATATGTTTTACAATTATTCTTTCTTTTCCTATTCTATGATCTTTATAACAGATTTTTTTCAAACGCCAAGTATTTCTGGGATTTATACTTCGTAATAATTTTTCTAAAAAGAGAATTATCTCAAAGAAATTGTATTTTTTATTATTTGAACAATAAAGAATATCCTCTTCTAATATAATTGCAAAACCAGTAATCATAGAAAAAACTTTAAGAATTATTGAAAAAATAATGAATGAGCTCTTATATGGTTAATAACTTTTAAGAAATATAATTTTTTTTAATTTAATCTAATCTTAGAATGAAAATTTTTCAAAAATCATATCTATAAATTTATTAGCAATATAAATCTTAAAAAATTAAATATTTGAAGGAGCAATATTTTTTTTCAGATGAGACCTCGAGAACGATCTAAAAAGGAAGATATTAAGAAAGCAGCGAAGTTTCTTGTAAATTCCAAAAATTGTATAGTATTAACTGGTGCTGGGATTTCGACGGAATCAGGTATACCTGATTTCAGAGGAGAAGGAGGAATTTGGGATAAATATAAACCTGAAATTTATGGAGATATTAGTTCTTTTTTGCAGGATCCTTCAAAATTTTGGAAAATGGCAGAAGATATAGCTCCAACACTTTTTAATGCTGAACCAAATCCAGGTCATTATGCATTAGCAGAACTTGAAAAGATGAAAATAATAAAAGCTATAATCACTCAGAATGTAGATGAGTTACATCAGAAAGCTGGCGCAGTTATCGTTTATGAAGTTCATGGAAATATTAACAGATTCACTTGTCTCGGATGTCGCGCTAGTTATAATAAGGAACAAGTTTTAAACAAGTTAAAAAGAAAGAAAAAATCATCACCTCTATGTGATTATTGTGGAATGCCTTTAAAACCATCGGTTGTTCTCTTTGGGGAAGATTTACCAAAATTTGAGAAGTTTATGTCTATTGATTTGGCGAAAAAAGCAGATTTAATGTTAATTGCGGGGTCTTCTTTAACGGTGGCACCTATTTGCGACTTACCTGTATACACATTAAGCGGAGGTGGAAAATTAATAATTGTAAACGATCAACCCACTCATTTAGATGATAAAGCAGAAATAGTACTTAATGGAAAAACTGGAATACTTTTGCCATTAATTGTTGAAGAAATTAAAAATATTAAAACTTAATATGAAACTCAATCTAGCTAGTATATAGATGTCTAATGAAAATTTAATCATAAAAGATTGGAGATCAATTGATTTTTCTTTTGGCTTGATATATCCTAATGTATACAAGATTGGGATGTCTTCATATTCCATTAGATTACTTTATCACTTAATTAATTCTTATGAAAATATAGCTTGTGAACGAATATTTTTACCAGCAAACATTAAATTTCCGGCTTCAAGTGATTATTCTACAGAAGCTGTTTTACGTTCAATTGAAAGTAAGGTTTTACCAAGAGAATTTGATATATTAGGTTTTTCTCTGCATTATGAAAATGATTTTAAGAATATTTTATGGATTTTAGATAAAGCAAGCATTCCTATTCGATTTCAAAATAGACGTAATTTAATAATTAAAGAGAATATAGATTTACCTCTTATTATTGGGGGAGGTCCTGTAGTCACGTCTAATCCAATTTCTCTAAGTAAAATATTTGATATTCTCTTTATAGGGGATGCTGAAATTAATTTAGATTTGTTTTTCAGGTTATTCCGAGATTATAAAAGTAGAAAAATATCATACTCAGAATTACTAAACAAATCAAAAGAAATTGAAGGTTTATTTATCCCATCACTAGATAATAATCCAAGAAGAGCCGTTCTCAAAAACTTAGATAATTCTCCTATACCAATTAATCAATTATCAGTTAAAAGATCTAATAATACAGCTATCTTTGAAAATAATTTCTTCATTGAGACTAATCGCGGTTGTCCTTACCAATGTAAATTCTGCATATCATCCTTTCATAATTCTCCATTTAGGAATAGAAGTTATGAAAACATAATTGAAGTGATTGATAAAGCTGTAAAATCTTCCCAATTTGACACAATCAGTCTAATTGGATCCTGTGTTTCCTCACATCCTAACTTCCAACAAATCTGTGAATACATAATTAATCAAGGAAAACGATTAACACTCCCTTCACTACGTATTGAACATATTACTCCAGAAATAATTCAAATTCTTGAGTCAGGAGGTATAAAAACCATTACTGTCGCTCCAGAGGCAGGATCAGATAGTCTTAGATATGCTATTGGTAAAAAGATATCAAATGATAAAATAATGTCAGTTTTATCCCAAATTGGAAATTCACAAATTAGAAACGTTAAATTTTATTTTTTAATTGGCTTACCTAACGAAAGTGAAAAAGATATAGATGATTTGATTAATTTATTGAAAAAAATAAGTAAACTAGATTTTGATAATAAATCATTAAGAGTAAATATAAATCCTCTTATTCCAAAATTAAATACACCTTTTGAAAAAGAAATAAAATATTTTCTCAAGGAAGAATCAAACAAACTAATTCAAAAATATCAAAAAATTGAAAAGGAACTGAAAAAAATAAACTCAATAAAAATCAAATTTATGAACTTTAAAACGATAGTAAAAAATGCAAGACTCCAAACATTAATCTCTTTGGGTAATCAAATGATTTCAGATCTTCTTATAAAATATTATCAAAATGGCGCAAATTTTGGAGCCTTAAGAAAAGCTGAAAAATCATTTAATTTCTCATTAGATGATTATTTATTACAAATAAAAAGATGTTATAGTCCTTGGAAAATTTAAAAAAAAAAAAAAAGATTAATCAATTTTTTTAAACATTTTTCCTGTTGCCCCACAAACAGGACACTTTTCTGGTGGTTTACCTTCATGAGTATAACCACATACGGGACAAATGTAAATATCTTGCTTTTCCATATCTTTACCATTTTCTACTGCTTCTAAAGCAGTTTCATAGAGTTTATGATGAATTTTTTCTACTTCATTGGCATAATTAAAAGTCCTTTCAGCATCTTTATTATTTTCAGCTTTAGCATCTTCAATAAAATCAGGATACATCTCCGTAAATTCATGATGTTCTCCCTCTACAGCAGCTTGAATATTTTCTTTGGTCGATTTAATACCCCCAAGTACTCTAAGATGGTTATGAGCATGAATAGTTTCGGCAGCAGCGGCAGCTCTAAAGAGCTTTGCTACTTGAGGAAATCCTTCTTTATCTGCTTTTGCGGCAAAAGCCAGATATTTACGATTTGCTTGGGATTCACCTGCAAATGCAGCACTTAAATTTTCTTCTGATTTTGTCATTTTATTTTCACATTGAGAAAATTTTATTTAAAGATTATATTTAGAGATTTTTTAATTTGGTTTTTATAATACATAAATTATATTCGATTTTTTTGGAGTTCTTTTCATAAATAAATAATACAGATTTTAAAAATGTAAAGATCAATTCTCAAAATTAATCTAGTACCGTATTTTTAATTTTATTCACAGCTTTAGTTAAATAATGCTCTGCTAAACCAAACTTCATATTTGAATCAAATATTAATATTATAAAATATGTATCAAGCACATACTCAGAAAATATAAATCTCTTATCTTTAAAAGTGTAAAATAATTTTAATATTGAATTATTATAAATTTTTACGCGAAAATCTACCTCTTTTAAGAATTTTTTCAAATCCAACTTGTTATAGGACGAATAAATTACTTTTCCTCTATCAGTTAGAAGAATTATTCCTTCGATATCATTTGTAGTAATTAGTTCCTTTAAAAAAGCAATAATTTTAATTTCTTTTTGAGAACCAAAATCATAACTCAAAGAGGAATTTAATACTTCTTCGATTGTTTTATTTAATTCCTTATCATAAATGATTTCAGCATCAATATTGACCTTGTTCTTAAGGAGGTAAGATGTGATCCTTTGGTGGATTTTTGATATAATCTCATCCAAAATTGTTATATTTTCAACCGTATCGCATAAGACCCCATAATAAAGTAAATTCTTTTCAAAGATTACAATTTTAATATCTTCCATTTCTATAATTTTAAATTTTTTTCGAATTATTTCCTTAGAAAATGACATTAAAGCACTGATAAAAGGAGAGATTAAATTTTTCTCAACTTTGATATAATCAGTGAAGTTTCGACCATAAAAACAAATACCTGATTTATTAAAAACAAATAAATTATGTATTAATGAACATTCATTATAATTTTTTATTTTTGATGGAAATGCTACCTGACCGTGTATGAACATATAATTTTTTTTCATCTAAACTATAAAAAGGACATACTTTTAATTAAAAATAATCTGTAAGAACGTCTCAGATTGAATTAAACAATCCAAGTTTGAACACCCATAAAGTCTATCTTTACAGGGAGTATTTGAAAACCATTCTTAATTAATTCCTGTTTTATAACGTATTCTTTTCCAATATCAGCTAGAATAGAAGCAGAACCTCCACCCCCGGCCCCATTAACTTTAAACCCTAATGCCCCATTATTAATAGCTATATGTTCAACTTTTTCAATAATAGGGTTGACCATTAAATTATGTAACTGCTTCTGAGCGTTCCAATTTTTATTCATTAATTCACCAATATATAAAATATCATTAGATTGAGTCGCTTTCCTCATTTCATATGCACAATTTTTTAAAACATCAAAAGCCTTCAAGGTTAAACTATCTCCCTTTTTATAGTTTTCTATAACTGCTCTATGCATTTCACTAGAAGTCCGCGTACTAAGGTATACTAATATCATTTGGTTTTCGAACTCAAATATTAAATTATCCTCAATCTTAAGAGGTCTTAATTTTATCTCAGGATAAGTAATTTCCATAAAATTAATTCCTCCAAATGCTGCGGCATATTGATCTTGAACTCCACTTTCTAATTTTAACTCTTCTATCTCAAGTTTGTGGGCGAGTTTAGCGATTTCTAAAGGTTTTTGCTCTTTATTAGATAAATTATTTAAGCCAGCAATTAACGCTACAGCTACGCTAGCACTCGTACCCGTTCCACACCCAGGAGGGGCTTCTGTTCTAACATAAATATCTAAGCCTTCTCTTATTTTTAATCTTTTAATCGCAGATTTTAACAAATCAAGGTTTCCATCATACTCAATTTTATGGAAATCCTTAATTTCTGTACGCTCATTAAGGTTCTCTGAAATAATATTTATTGTACTTGTATTTGTAGGTGAAATTCTAACATAACTATAGAGTCCAATACATATATTAAACACAGCACCATTCGGGCAAAGCCAAGTATCAGTCCATCCCCCAATATCACATATTCGAACGGGCGCTCTTGAAAATATGATCTTCCTCAAGATTTATCATATAGATAGTAGATTTATACCGATTTAAATAATCTGGTTTTTCCTCAATTTATTTCTTGAACTAATCAATTGAATCTCCATTTAGAAAAATAGTTCTCATCAAAATTTTCTTAATTTATAAGTTATTTTTATTATTTCTGGTTTGGAATTAGATGAATCTTACTAATTTTTTGTTTAATTCTAAAATTGACCCCAAACTTCACACATTTTTAAAAATGCAAATTTTGTATTTAGAGCATTGTTATTCATCGTTTAAGATGATCTGATCTTAAAGTTTAAAAATAAGAAGGATAGATTAATATTTAAAATATAATTTATATATAAAACAGTTTTAAAATCATTATAGGAGGAATAAAAAAATGGCTAAAAAAGCAGCTGTAGAGGCTCTGTTTGTTAAAAGCAAAGTACGAGAATATATCAAGGGTAAAGGGTGCAATACAAGCGGAGATTTAATTGATGGTCCCGCACTTAACGATGCTATTATTGAAATCCTTGATAAGGCAATTGGGAGAGCTAAAGCTAATAACCGAAAGACGGTACAAGAAAAAGACTTATAGAGTTCTTGTGTAAAAAACTAAATTAACGTTTTTTTTTCATCTATTTTTTTATACTTGCTTGAAATTACTAATTTACCAGTGTATTAGGTTTTAAATCATCAAAATTGTATTTATTAACTTAACTACACACAACCTCAAATAAATAAAGAATAAATATTCCTCCCCAAATCGCCTTATACCTTGGACTCTTTCTCGAGAATAGGAATAATTTATTCTTATTTTTACTTTTTCTCTAAGTTTTGTTTGATATCTTTATCAATTATGAAAAGATTAACAGAAATTACACTTTTTAGTTTTTGCAATCGGTCTTTAAGAATTTTTACTCGATTATATGGTCCTGAAACTGCTATTATTTCTAGGCATTTATCATATTCAAGGTGAACATGCATGGTAGATATGATTATATCAAAAAAATGATGTTGAATATCAATCTTTAATAGCTCATCTGCTTGTTGAACACTCGCGTACATTGTATGAGAATGATAGTCGTGTTCATGATCAGCTGTACGAGACGAAATATGAGAATGCTCACGTTGGTCAACATCTGGATGTTCGTGAGCCATAATAAATGTTATGCACCCAACAACATTTCCAGAACTGATTGGTATGCTTTCTTCACTGATCATAAAAGAATGCATTGCTTTCCGAATTGCATCTGATCTTGACATCCCCAGCTTATTTCTGAATGATTCAAACAGCTCATATAATTTTTCAGGAAGTGAGATTGTGAATCGCTTATATTCCTCCATATTAAACAAACATCATCTTTTTTTCTTAGAATGAGGTAAAGATTTTATTTTTTTATAAAAATCGCAATTGGTACGCTCGCTTCACGCCACTGAGCAATTTTTCCGGAATATTCTAAGTTTAATTTGCTTCTACCATGGTCACCGATTATAATCATCAAGGAATTCTTCCTTAATTGCTTATAATTACTTAGGATCCATTTATCTGTTCTATTTAATAATTTTTCTATTAAATCTTCTGGAGTTCTTTGCTTTAATTGCTGTTGCTGTTTATGTAAGTTTTCAAAGTCTAAGTAATGCATCCATGATAAATCAAAATTATTAATAGCTTTTGCTGACTCTACCCAAGTACTCATATCTGAATCCTTAGCAATAGATTTTGTTCCCCCATCATATCGATCTAAATCTTTTTTCCGACCAATAAAACATGAATTCTTATCTCGTTCATTTAAATATTTCAAAAGATGGAAACCATTTGGTTCTACTTCAAATCCACCATATATTAATTGATGTAAAACTCCTAAAGTATAAGGATTTCTCGTGCTTAGCAATAACATTACTTCAGCATTACTTATCATAAATTGTGGTTTCATATAGGTTATTTCAAAGAGTCCCATGTTGTCAATTAAATTAATACTTATTCTTTCTATGCCTTGATACAGATCTAAAATCCCTTGAACTGGTTCAGGAATAGAACTTCGAGGAAGCTCAACATTTAATAATTTTAAAATTGTAGCGGGTAATTGGTTCATGTAACATTTCAAAGTTTGAAGTTCTGAACTCATAGCTGTGCCCTAAATTTGATTTATAAATAATAATTCTTAATATTATTAAAAAGATAATATAATTATAAAATTGTTATCACTTTAATTATTGAGTTTTATACCAATTTTATAGAATTATAAAATGAGAATATTATATATTGATTTGAAGAACTCTGGAATCTCTGGAGATATGCTGTTAGCAGCTTTGTTAGGTTTTGTTCCTGAACCAAAAAATATTTTGGAATATTTAATAAAATTAAAGGATTATTTGTCCGACGTTTCTCACTTAATGATAGATTTAAAGAAAATATCTAGATCGGGTATTCAACTAAACCAATTGAAAATTGAGATTAAAGAGAATAAGGCCCATAGATCAGCAAAAACACTCCAAAATTCTCTAAATAAGTTTTTAAATGAAAATCCCTTTTCTGATTCGGCTAAAAATTATGCTAACCAAGTTTTAAATTCTTTAATTCATGCAGAAGCAGAGGTGCATGGTGAATTAGCTAATAAAGTCCATCTCCATGAACTAAGCTCCGTTGATACATTAATAGATATTATAGGGGTTACTATGGCGTTAGATGACATGAATAGTTTTGATAAAGATTTTCAAATTTATTGTAGTAAAATACCCTTAGGAGGTGGTGAGATTAATACAACCCATGGTTGGTTAACAATTCCAGCACCAGCTACCTTAAAGATTTTAGAAAAGTCAAATTTAATAACTTATGGAGGCCCTATAGAATCTGAATTGGTAACTCCTACAGGGATTGCCTTGTTGACAGGTTTAAATCCTAAATTTTTGGAGTATCCACCTGAGATGATTATTAAAAAATCAATTTATAGTACAGGTAAAAAAGAATTTAAAGATTTTCAGAATATTTTACGGTTATTTTCGGGTGAATATGCTAATCTTGATACTTTTGAATCTACACATCCACTGCATAAATATGTTGAAAAAGTGGCGATTTTAGAAACTGATGTTGATGATGTCTCCGGAGAGATTTTAGGGAACTTTGTTAATGAATTTAAGAGCGAAAAAGTTTTAGATATTCAGATAATTCCAAGCTTAACTAAAAAAAATCGACCTAGCCATATAATAAAAGTAGTTTGTTATCCAAAATATACATTTGAATTAATGGAAAAAATGATTCATGAATTAGGGACTTTAGGTGTAAGATATAGCATATTAGATCGTCTATGTGTTGATAGAATAATAGAAATACGAACTATTGAAATAAACAATAATGATTATCATGTACACTTTAAAGTTTCTTATATTGAATTAGAAAACAGTAAAAAAATCGTAAATGTTAAACCAGAATACGAAGATCTTAGAAAAATCAGTAAAGATACTGGTATTTCAGTAAGAGAAATTCAATTCATTATACAAGCTAAGATAAAACAACTCTTTTACAAGTAGTAGCAAAATAAAAACTGAAAATTTTAATAAAATTTAAAAAAAAATGGTTTTTAAATAAATTTCAGCATTCGTCTGCTTTAATAATTATCTACATGAAATTTATTTAAGTAGTACTCATCTTCAAACATTTCTTTGGAAAATTCTTTTAATCGATTTATTTCTTTTGTAATTTCTTTAACCTTTCTTAATTTACCTAAATCTTTGAATATGTCTGATGCTTCCTGAAAAGTTTGTATGCTTTTGTCATAGTCGCCAGAAACTTCCAAATCTTCTGCGAGAAACACTAAACCTTCCGCTGTCTCTACTTTTTTACCTAATTTTTTTTGAATCTTTAAGGATTGATAATGGCATTTCATACTTTCAGCATGTTGCTTAAATACTGAATATGTTCTTCCTAATGCCCTTAAAACTATAGCTTCTTGCTCAGGTAAATGATTTTCTCTACAGAAAGTTAAGATGGATTCTAAAAATTGAATATATTCCGTTTTATTCTTTAATTTTGTCCGATCTAAGCGTTCGAGTGCCTTTTCATAATGATCTAAAGTATTATCGATATCTTTTTCTTCAAAAAATTTTTTTGATCTCTCAAAAAGTTCTTGATGTTCAATAGATGCGACCATGGCGGTCTCAACTACAATTCTTTAGAATTTTTTTAATAGTTTTATTTAAATTAAAATAAGTTCAATATTTATTATATTAATTTTAATATAAATACTTATCTAGGTTAAATTATATGACTAGAAATATTGAAAAGGGGCGATAATATTGAATTTAATTCACTTAAAGAATAGGAATTTTTTTAAAAAAAAGAATTAAAATTAAAAATTAATTATTCCTGCGATACCCAAGGGAAGAAAGATGCATAACAAGCCAACACCTATCCCATAGATTATCCCAACAACTTTTACTTTGGATTTTCTGTCTGGTAAATCATATACATAAAAAGCCCCTATAAAGAAGTGAAAATACCCTATTAAAAAGATTAAAATTGGATTATACCAGTGCCACCATGGGTATTCCCATATTAAATAATCACCGATGTTTAACAAAATTTCCACAAAAACAGAAAAGATTGTAAAGCCAATTGCCATAGCCCATCGATTAGGCAGTCCAAATATTTTCTTGTTTTTATCATCTGGTAAGAATTTAGTAAATACTATCCCTGCTATAGAAAACATAAAGGCAATCTCAATATTCCAACCAATTAGAATGATATAAGCACTTGCCCCTGGTGTTGTCCAAAAAGCTGAGTAATCTGAAAAAGCAAAAATCAACCCATTCCATATTTCATTTATTAAATCTAAACCTAATAGAGTCAATCCTGCAAATACAGTACTCCAATTTCCTGTCTCTCTTGCATTTTTAATTTCCACTCCGTAAATATATAATACTATTACAAGTAGCGGGATAATGTACCAACCATGCTCTTGGTTCAATTCACGAAGTTTGTCTAAAGCTTCAAGTGAAGCGTCTGTTGCCAAATATTTCACCTATATTTAGAATTTTTTGTAATTATTAGAATAAATTTAGACTTAAACATTTAAATAACTTTTCTTATAGAGTTTAGACTAAAATGATAATGTTAGGGTCTAAGCGGTTCATAATTTTATTTTATCTAAAATTATAATTAAGGTTTTTCTGTAATCTTATTAGCAATTATCGCCGCAGAAGCCCCAGCACCAAAACCATTATCAATATTAACGACCAATAATCCTGGAGAACAGGATTGCAGCATGGTAACTAGTGCTCCCTTTCCCTTTTCACCCATACCATATCCACTTGAAATAGGAACTCCTATAACAGGAACCTCGACAAGAGCTGCTACTAACCCAGGTAGAGTTCCTTCCATTCCCGCACAAACAATTATTATATGAACTCCCTTTTTTATCATATCACTTAAAGGAGTGAAAATACGATGAATACCAGCAATACCTACGTCATAAGTTTTAATAACTTTACAACCCATAGCTTCGGCAATAACTTCCGCTTCAACCGCCACTGGTATGTCTGAACTTCCTGCGGTAATAATTCCGACAATTCCGCCTTTTTTAGGAAACTTATATGATTTTTCTTTAATCACTACTATTTTTCCAAGTTCATTTATATTGATATCATAGTTTTCATCTCCTCCAAAGATATTTTCTATTAAAATCTTTTGATCTTCATTATATCGAGATATTATTGCAAATTGTTTACTTTGTAGAAACTTTTTTGAGATTTCAATAACTATTTGAGGTTCTTTATTCTGAGCAAAAATTACTTCTGGAGTACCAGTCCTTGTTTTACGAAAAATGTCTAACTTAGCTAAATCTCCTACTTCTTCAACATGATTGGCTCTTAGTAATCTTTCAGCTTCCTCTATAGACATCTCTTCCTTAAGTAATTTAGTGAGAATCTCTTTAATATCGCTCATATTATACTCCTACAATACAATATGTTAAGAAAATTTACATTATTGGTACTAATAAGGGTTCTTTTATTTTGTATTTTTCTAATTTAATCGCAAAAAATTAACTTTTAAATATCATGGTATCCTAAATTATAGATTAACTGAAATCTTAAAATAAAGTGATATTTTGTGAACAAATACAAATCTTTGCTAATTTTAGTTTTTATTGGGATTATCTCAATTCCTATGACTGATAAGATATTAATTCCAAATAACCTACAACAAATTCTTATCAAGCCATCTTCAACTAATGAAATAATTTTTGGAACAATAAATGGTCCTATAGATGCTGATACTCAATATATGTGGGATAGTGGTTCATATGATTTTGCTTATCAAATTTGGGAAGGTTTATATGCATACAACTTAAGTGATCCAGAATTTTCTCTTATTCCTAGGCTTGCGACCGATTTTGGTACTTGGTCTGGTAATAACTACACAGTAACACTACGACAAGGTATCTATTTCCATTCTGGGACTTACTTTAATGCTACAGCGGTAAAATTCACTTTTGATAGACTGTTATACTTATCAAACTTTACAGGTGCACTGACTATGGGTACAATTTATGGTGAATCAATCATTAAGGTATTGTATATGTGGCCTGATGGTACACCGGTTCTAAATAGAACAGAAATAGTTGATGAATATACCATAAAATTTATTTTGAATAGGCCATATGGTGTCTGGTTACCATTATTAACCTTTACTTCTTCAATGATTTTGGATCCAGAAATAACTCCTGCTGATGATTATATTGCTGATGGTATGACTGGAGTTACAACCTCAGATATCTCTGGAACTGGTCCATGGATATTTGACCATCACTCTCCTGGTATAGAAGTAGGATTTTTAAGAAATGATGCTTACTGGAGAGGTCCAGGATCAGTTGAAACTTTGTTATTTTCTATTATTACGGATATAGACACCAGAAATACTGCCCTATTAAATGGAATTGTAGACATTATAGATACACCCCACTCATCATATTATGATATTATGGAAGCAAATCCAGACGTCATGCTCTACAACGCAGGCCCAGGGACAATAATCCATTGTCTTGGGATAAATAATCGACTTTATAACGTTAATTGGAGAAATGCAATTTCTTATGCGATTGATTATGATTATTTGATCAATAATTTACTTGAAGGTATGGCTTTGAGATTAAAATCACCAATTCCTAATGGTATTTTGTTTGCAAATGATTCGTTTGATGTTCCAACTTATAACCTTACTAAAGCAAGAGAATACATGGTCAACATGGGTTATGGGAGTATGATTTGGACAGATACACAGTGGCAGGCCGCTAATTTCCTAACAGTTAATTATACTTATAACCTAAATAACCAGATCAGAACAGATTTCTATACTCTGCTAGAATATAACTTAGATAATATCGGTATTACTGTGAATGATAACGGATTAGAATGGGACTCATATCTTGATTATCTCTATGGTCAAGAGGGTTTTAACCATTTATCTTTATTTTGGATAGGATGGATGCCGGATTTTAATGATCCAAGCAACTATGTAAATAATTTAATGTCAAATATCTCATTTGCTAATTTAGCACAAATCAATGATCCTTATTTGGAAGCTTTAATGTTATCAGGAGTAGAGGAAACTAATCAGAATACAAGAAAATTGATCTATGAGGAGTTACAACGATTTGTTGTTGAAGACCTCCGACCATGGGCTTTTGCTTATGTCACTAAAAATTACGATGCTTGGACAAGTGGTCCTGATTATGAATTAAAGGGATATCCAAGCAATGGACTGGGCTACAATTATTTCTATCCTTGTTATTATGAAAACCTTACGATTCCAGACTATTCAATACAAATTAATCATCCATCTGATGTTTCTTATCTTGAGGGAAGTTTAGGAAATACAATTACATGGTATTTAACTGCTCAAGATGTCTTAAATCCTACATATGCTATTTATCGCGATATTTCATTTATTGAAAATGATACCTGGACATCTGGGTCCCCAATAGTAATAAGTGTGGATGGGCTTCCTGTTGGATCATATGTATATTCAATAATGGCCCAAAATAGTATTAAAACAGCATTCGATACTGTGCTTGTTACTGTATCTACTGAAGGAAATGGAGTTACAACCGAGGAAATTTCTGGTTTTCCTTTCGCATTGCTAATAATATCTTCTATGATATCACTCATTTATATCCGGAGAAAAATGAAAAAACAAACAAGGCACACTAGAAGGGTTTAGAACAAATTATAAAATTTTATTTCTTTTTTTCTATTAAATCTTCTTTCGCTCGTTTGGAAGGAATTCTAAACCATTTAATTTACTATTGAATCAAGTTTAGCTTCCAGAATTTTTTAATTTTCAATAAGATTTGTAAGTTGGGGTAATAATGCTTTGATGTCAATTGATTGACTAGATTCCTTTTTTAATAACAAATTTTAATTAATTAGTTATAAAATAAGTTCATAATAATTTAGCGCGGAACATGTAAGAAAAATTTTAACTTTTCCTAATATTTAAAATTAGCATTAAAAAACTCTAATAACTCCTATTAATTTTTCTACACTTCTCAGTCATCATATTCCTCAAAAATGTATAAGGAAAATTTTAATTCAGCCTCTTCTTTAAGTTGATTAATATTCCTTAGAATTTTAATTAACTTACTGCTAAAAACCCCTGAATTGAATTCATTTTGGCATAGCTTCCTTATTTTATGGCAATAATCTATAAAATCCCCTCTTTTTTGATACACTGCCATTTTTTATTAATACACCCCAAATTTTTATAAAATCATTTATTTCTGGTTAAATTTCCAATATAATTTCCTCAATACTGATATAACAATATTCAAACATGTTTAGTAAAAGATCTGCTATCTCTACTGAAATCTTACTATTTGTCAATAATTTGTTTACTTCTTCCTTAGCACGATTAATAATATCTCTAGCTAATGTCAAAGTTGAATCGGGAGTGACGTCAAGAGATAACTCGATAATAGCAAGCTCGAGTTGAAGTGCAGCTAAAGTTGTCAATCTCTCTAAAAGTTTTGTACTTCTTTCATCCAGTTCTTCAATAGTATCTTTAAGATTTAAGAGTTCGACTTCAATGGTTGCAATGTCGGACCCATAATTGATTTCTTTAACAAAGTCAACAGATTTTCCCATTAATAGTACAATAGAATCTCTTATTTCATGTAATGATGCTATAATCACATTTTTAATATCCTCAGCCATTAAATTAATTTTATTATAGAATTCTGTTTCAAACTCAACAAATTCTATTATTGCTTGTATAAAAATTTCATTAAACAGACCACAATTAATATCTCCTGCCAAGACCAATGCATATGCATCCTGTAAATTTTCTTGAGCTAAATGCAATTTAAATATTATATTATCGCCTAATATAAAAGCAGAACTCTCAACGTAGTTTATTAAATCTTCAAGTAATTTATCTATATATTGAAAATAGAATTCGATGTCAATATTAATATTAAAAATTTCTCTACTAAATTCCTCATCCCCAAACCATTCCTTATCATTATTCGTTAAATATATTTCTAAACTATAAATACCAGGTCTAAATGGGATTATGACAGTATAGCAAAAATTTTCTTGAAGTAGAAGTCCCGATCCTAATATAATCCCCTCCTCATTGAACAAGAAATATTCTCCAGTCGCGTAACTTTCAAATATACCATCATTATCAAGAATAATTATTTGATAATTAAAGCCATCATAGTTAAGATTTAATAGAGGTGGTGTAGTATCATCATCTAATACTTCGAATGATTTAATAAATAGAGAAGTCGCCTGATCTTGATCTCGATCGTTATCATCATCTGTAATAATCAC